>JAYVXL010000664.1:0-4132 GCA_043785185.1 Myxococcales bacterium | reverse complement strand
GGCTCCGACCGCCGCGCGTTCGAGCGCCACGCCGTCCGCTTCGAGGTGCGCGTCATGAGCGTCGACGAGCTGCAGAGGCTCTACACGCGCGACATCTCACGCGGGGGGATGGCGCTCGAGACGGAGATGGATCTCGATCCGGGCACCGACGTCGGGCTCGACCTCGTGCACCCGCGCAGCGAGGCCACGTTTACCCTCGAAGCCACCGTGCGCCGGCACATCCGCCAGGGCGCGACGCGCGGCCTCGCCGTCGAGTTCAAGGGCATGACGAAGGAGCGGCGCGAGGAGCTCGAGCGGTTCATCGCCGCGGGCGGCCACGGACGACCGTGACCGGCCGCTGAAGCGCGCAATCCCGCGCGCCCGCGCGCGCGCAGAAATCGGCTATCGTCGGGCGCGCCGCAGGAGGCCCCGTGCCGAACGCCCCCGTATTCCCCGAGGACTTGAACCTCGCCCAATACTTCCTGTTCGACCGCATCGCCGAGGGCCTTGGCCCGAAGGACGCGATCCGCTACGGCGCGCGCAGCTACACCTACGAGCACGTCGCCCAGCGTTCGCGCCAGACGACCGCGCTCCTCGTGCAGTCGGGCATTCGCCGCGGCGAGCGTGTCCTCCTCGTGCTCCCCGACGCCCCGCCGTACGCGTGGGCGTTCTTCGGCGCGCTCGCGCGCGGCGCGGTCGTCGCGATGGGCAACCCGGACAGCAAGCCCGAGCAGATCGAGTACCTCGTCGGCTACACGCGCGCGACGTGCGTGATCACGATCCCGCGCGTCGCGGAGCTCCTTCGCGCGGCGGCGAGCGCGAGCGGCGTCGGCCGCGAGGTGCTGCGCATCTTCGTCGTGCCCGACACCTCGACGGGCGAGGACCCCGAGGCGCCGAGCGGCGTCGCGGAAGACGAGGTGGTGCACGATCTCGCCGCGGCGCTCGCGCGCACCGAGCCCTTGCGGGATCCCATCCCCATCCACCGGGACGAGCCGGCCATCTGGCTCTTCACGAGCGGCTCGACCGGCGAGCCCAAGGCGAACATGCACACGCACCGCGACTTCGCGTGGAACACCGAGGTCTACGCGAAGGCGACGGTCGGCTACGCCAAGGACGACGTGACCATCAGCGTCTCGCGCCTCTTCTTCGGCTACGCGACGGGGACGAACTTGATGTTTCCGTTCGCCGTCGGCGCGACCGTGGGGCTCTTCAGCGAGCGGCCCACGCCGGAGTCGCTCATGACGGCGCTCGCGACCTACCGCCCGACGATCGTGACCAACGTCCCGACGATGCTCGGCAAGCTCCTCGAGCACGACGCCGCGCTCCGCGCGAAGGGCGAGGCGGGCCTCGATCTCTCGAGCGTGCGCTTCTCGCTGTCGGCCGGCGAGGCGCTCCCCGAGGCGCTGCTCTCGCGCTGGCTCGAGCGCTTCGGGAGCGACGTCTACGACGGCATCGGCTCGGCCGAGATGTTCCACATCTACGCGAGCAACCGCCCCGGAGACATCAAGCCCGGCTCGCTCGGCAAGGCCGTCGCCCCCTACGAGCTGCGCATCCTCCCCGAGGACGCGGACGGCCCCGGCGCGACGCCGTGCGCCGCGGGCGAGATCGGCGTCCTCTGGGTGAAGGGCGACAGCGTCAGCCAGGGGTACTGGCTCGATCGCGACCGCAGCTGGAAGACGTTCCACGGCCACTGGTGCCGCACCGGCGATCTCTTCCGCATCGACGGCGACGGGTACTTGTACTTTGCAGGCAGGGCCGACGAGCTCCTCAAGGTCGCCGGGCAGTGGCTCGCGCCGGTGGAGGTCGAGGACTGCTTGATGAAGCACGACGCGGTGCAGCTCGCCGCCGTCATCGGCGTCGAGGACGGCGGGCTCACGAAGACCAAGGCGTTCGTCGTCCTGCGCGCGTCGTTCACGCCGTCGCCGGCGCTCGCCGCGGAGCTGCAGCAGTTCGTCAAGGCGCGCCTCCTCCCGTACAAATACCCGCGCCTCGTCGAGTTCGTCCGCGACGTCCCCAAGAACGATCGCGGCAAGATCGACCGCAAAGCGCTGCGCGAGGGGAAGACGTGAGGCGGCTCGCCGAGATGACGAGCGAGGAGGTGGCGACGATCATCGCCGCGCCGCGGTCCTGCGTGCTCTTCCCGGTCGGCAGCGTCGAACCTCACGGACCGCACCTGCCGCTCGGCACCGACACGCTCATCAGCGAAGCGGCGTGCGCTCGCGCCGCCGCCGCGCTCGAGGCGCTCGGCGTCGCGGTCGTCGTCGCGCCGAGCCTCCCGTTCGGCGTCACCGACTACGCGGCGGACTTCGCGGGCGCGATCGGCGTGCCGGCCGCGGCGCTCGAGGCGATCCTGCACGCCGTCACTGCGCGCCTCCTCGCCGACGGCTTCGCGCACGTGTGCCTCGTCAACAACCACCTCGAGCCGGCGCACGACCAAGCGGTGCGTGCGTCGATCGCGAGCCTGCCGCCTTCTCGGGCGAGCGTCGCGTGCCCGCTCACGCGCAAGTGGGCGCGCACGCTGAGCGACGAGTTCAAGCGCGGCAACTGCCACGCGGGGCGCTACGAGACGTCGCTCGTGATGGCGGCCGGCGGGGCCGTGCGCCCGTCGTACGTGTCGCTCGCGCGCTCGGAGATCAGCCTCGCCGACGGCATCAAGGCCGGCAAGGCGACGTTCCGCGAGATGGGCATGGACCACGCGTACACCGGCGCCCCGGCCGAGGCGACGGCGGCCGAGGGCGAGGAGCTCTACGCGAAGCTCGCCGCGATGATCGTCGGCGAGGTCACCGCGGCCCTAGGGCTCGCCCCGACCGCGTAGGCCGACTACGATGAGGGAGATGAACCGCCGTGCCCGCCGCTTCGCCTGCTCGGCCTCCGCGCTCGCGCCGTTCGCGGTGCTCGCGGCGGGCTGCGCGAAGGGCGGCGCGGACGAGGTCGTCTACGTGCCGCCCCCGCGAAGCGACGGCGGCGCGCTCGCGGAGACGGGCCCGCCGGGCGCGGGCGACGCGGCCGCGTCCGACGCGTCGCAGCTCGACGGCGCCGGCGACGGGGCCGCGTGCACGCTCGGCACCGGCGATCACTGCGGCGCGTGCGCCACGTCGTGCGGCGTGACCGACGCGCAGTCGCTCTTCGGATGCACCGACGCGACGAGCGCGGGCACCTGCACGCTCACGTGCCGCGCGGAGTTTTATGACGTCGATGGCAAGCTCGACAACGGCTGCGAGGCGAACGATCCCGTCGTGCAGGACACCGCGGCGACCGCCGTGGCGAAGGCCCTCGACGATACGCTGAAGCTGGTGAACCTGGCCGGCATCGTCTACGGCGACGCGCGGCCCCACGAGGTCAACCCCATCGCGCGCCCGCTGGGTCGCGAGGATTGGTACCGGGTCGCCGTCACGGGCATCGGCAACAACTTCGGTTTCCAGGCGTGCCTCGGCATCAGCAGCTTCCCTGCGGACGACGTCTTCGAGGTTTGCACGACCGACGCGAACGGGTCGACGTACCCGCCGGCCAACTGCGGTCAGCCGAAGGGCGGCGGTGGCACGTCCGTCTGCGTGAAGCCCGCGGGCGGCGCGAACGCGGGGGTCTACTTCGTCCGCGTCCGCAAGCTGTCGGGCTCGAGCTCGCCCAACCAGTACGCGCTCTTCATGCAGCACTAGAACCACAAGAGGAGCGTCGTTCTCCTCGTCACGCCGGCGTGGCTGCTGCACCATGGGCGCATGCCTCCTGCAGCGCGCGGTGCCCTGTTGCTCTTCACCGCGCTCGCGCTGACCGCCTGCCCGCGTGACCGTGCGCCGTCCGCGAACGACGGAGGCGCGGGCCCCCGCGACGCTTCGAGCGCGGACGCGCCGGCGAGCGACGCCGCGCACGCCGAGGGCGATTCGGGCGCGAGCGCGCAGAGTGAAGCGCCGAGCCCGTACGCCGTGCTCGGCGTCGGCGAGCCGAACGTGCCGCGCGACCCACCGTCGCGCGCGTTCGACCCGGCCCCCGCGGCGCTCGGCGCGCTCCCCGCGGGGTTCGTGAGCGACGGCGACGTGGCGGAGTGGCCGGCTGCCGCGGCGGCACGCCTTGGATCGGGCGGGAGCGGGCCGAACCTCGGACGGCTTTGGGTCGCGTTCGGCGACGCCGCGGTCGTCGTGGCGGGCGACGTGCTCGC
>JAYVXL010000663.1:0-13047 GCA_043785185.1 Myxococcales bacterium | reverse complement strand
CGAACCACCACTCGACGAGCTTCTGGGCGACGATGCCCTTCCACCCGAGGCGGTCGCCGAGCTCGATGTAGTCGGCGCGGCACGCGGCGTTGCCCTGGTCGGCGAAGTCGGTGAGGACGGCGAGCGCCTCGTCGCCGCGATCGAGCTTGCCCGAGAGGATCTGGGCGAGCTTACGCGTCATGACGCTCGCCTCCTCCTCGTCGCCCTCGACCTCGATGCGCTCGGCGAGGAGCGTCGCGACGCGGTCCCACTGCTCGGTCTTCTCGCACAGCTCGCAGAGGCGCGTGAGCGCGTCGAAGTCCTCGGGATCGCCCTTGCGCACCATGTCGAGCGCGCGGATGGCGCTCGGCGCGTCGCCGAGCTGGTCGTATTGGCGCGCGAGGCGGACGGCGATCTGGCCGCGTTCCTGCGGATCGGCGATGAGCTTCAGCTCGCGCTCGAGGGCGTCGGCCGACGCCGCCGGTTGGTCGCGCGCCTCCTGGAGATCCGCGATCGCCTGGAGCGCCGGGCGGCAGGTCGGGTCGAGCTCGCGGACGATCTGCTCGTAGCGGGCGATCGCGGTGTCGACGTCGCCGATGCCCTCGGCGAGCAGCTCCGCCTCGCGCAGCGCGACGCGCGCCTTCTCGGCCTTGTCGACGGTGTTCTGCTGCAGGCGCCTCAGGAGCGTGACCGCCTCGTTGTGGTCCTCGCGCTCGACGGCGTAGTCGACGAGCTTCTCGAGCGCCTCGCGATCGTCGCCGTCCTCGAGGACCTTGAGCCACATCTCGCGCGCGAGCTCCTTGTCTTGGAGCTGGGTCGCGTAGAGCGTCGCGCCCTGCCGGCGGATGGTCACGCGCTTGCCGCGGTCGGTGACGCGATCGCCGCGCTTGCCGAGGAACTCGGCGAGCTTCGGGAAGTCGCCGCGCGCCTGGTAGCGGTCTTGGAGCGCCGACGCGTACTCGTCGGCCAGCGGGTCGAGGTCGGTCGCCTGCTCGAGGCGGGCGAGCGCCGCGTCCTCGTCGCCGGCGCGCCCGAGCTGCTCGGCGGCGCGTGCGTAGTGCGCCGCTTGCCCCTTCGTGTCGCTCGAGAGGAGGCCACGCTGACCCGACGCGTGCGCGGCGCGCTCCCATTTGTCGAGCGTGACGAAGCAGCGCTCCGCGGCCTCCCAGAGCTTCGGCGACTTCAGGAGGTCGGCGGCGTCCGCGTACGCCTCGCCGGCGCCCACGGTGTCGTTCAGCTGCTCGCGCAGCTCGCCCAGCCGCTCGAGCAAGGCGCCGCGCGCGGCCTGGTCGTCGACTTGCGGCGCGTTGTCCGCGATGACGGCGGCCGCCAAATCGATGAGGCCCGCCTTCTCGAAGAGCTTCGACGCGGTCTGCGTCGGGCGCTCGTCGTCCGGCGTCAGGCGCGCGATGCGGCCCCACGCCTCGGCGGCGGCGCCCAGGTCCTTCCGCTTCTGCTCCTGGAGCAGCGCGAGCTTCTTCTCGAGCGCGATCTTCGTGTCGATCTGGCTCTCCGCCGTCGCCTCTTGCTCGAGCAGGTTCGCCAGATCGTCCCACCGTTGCTGCTTCTCGAGGAGACGCGTCAGCGCCGTGCGCGCGCTCTCGTCGGTGCGGTCGATCGCCAGGAGCTGCTTCCACGCGGAGATGGCGCCGTCGATGTCGCGCAGGTTGCCCTCGCAGAGGCCGGCGACCTCGCGCAGGCGCTCCTTGCGCGTCTCCATCCCTTCGTTCTGCGACGACTGCAGTCGCACGCTCGCGAGGAGGACGTCGCGCAGCTGCGCGTAGTCGCGCTTGCTGCGCAGGTAGTCCTCGATCCACGCGAGCGCCTCGGGGTGCGCGGGGTCGGCGTCGAGCACCTCTTTGTACTTCACGAACGCCTCGGGCTTCTTGCCCTTGCCGGCGAGCATCTGCGCGGCGTCGAGGATGCCCTGGAGCTTGTCCGGCGTGAGCGCCATGCTGCTCGGCTGCGCGCGCCGGTAGCTCGCTTCGCTCGCGCTGGGAGGCGACAGGTCGAACGCCTCGCTCGTCGACGGCGGCGGCGCGCTGCCCGGGAGCGACATCGCCGTCGGCGCCTGGCTCAGGTGCGCGGCCTGCGGCGGCGCAACGCTCCCGCGGCCCGCGGCCTGCGGCGCAACGGAGCCCGCGGCGTGCCGCGCCTCGTTCGCCATCGCGCCGTTGGGGTTGGCCTGCAGGTACGCGGCGTAGCGCGGCGTCGCCTCGGCCGTCCGCCCCAGCTGCCCGGCGTAGTAGCCGAACAGCTGCATCGCGCGATCGTGGCCCGGCTGCAGGTCGAGCGCGCCCGACGCGTACGCGAGACCGTGGTCGCCGTCGTACTGCTCGGCGAGCGAGACGAGGAGCTCGGCGGCCGCCGCGCGCTCCTTCGGCGGCACCGGCTCGCCGGCCTGCGCGCGGTCGATGACGCTGGCCGCGTACTCCTGCGCGAGGCCCGGGTCCTGCTCGTCCATCTGCCGCGCGGCCGCGAGCACGCGCGACGCGCCGGACAAGTCGCCCGCCTGACGCCGCGTCCCCGCCTCGTCGCGCATCAGCATGAGCCGACGCGTGGGATCGCCCTCGATTTGCAGCTCGGCCTGGTAGAGCGCGAGCGCCTCGTCGAACTGCCCTTGCTGCTTGAGCAGCTCGCGCGCCTGGAAGATCGCGTACGCGCTGTGCGGATCGAGCTCGATGGCGCGGCGGTAGCTCTCGATCGCCTTCTTCGGTTGGCTGAGCGGCGCCTCGCTCCAGAGCCTGCCGAGCTCTTCGTGCATGCCGGCGACCTCTCCGCGCAGCTCCGGGCTCTGCCCGAGCATCGACGCGAGCGCCTTGGTGCGCCGCTCGAGCAGCGCCACGAGGCCGCGGAAATCCCCCTTCTCGCGGTAGAGCGTCGCGAGGCGCTCGGCGGCGACCGCCTGCGTCGGGTCCTTGTCGATCGCCATCATCAGGACGCGCGCGGCGCGGTGCGCGTCGCCGAGCGTCGTCGACCAGACGTTCGCGGCCTCCGCGAGCCAGTGGCTCGCGTAGGACGGGTCCTCCGTCTCGTTGCCCACCTTTTCGAGGAGGAATGCGTAGGACTTCGGATCCTGCTCACCCGCTTGGTGCGCGTACGCCAATGCTTCTTCGTCGTGGGGGTCCGCGACGAGGCGCTGGACGATCGCGTCGATTTCGGCCGGATCCATGCGGCGCGAACGCTATCACTGTTCTCGGGCTGGAACTACCTTCGCCTACGCGTCACGCGAACGTTTTCGCCCGAGATCACTCGAAAATTCCATAGTGCGAGGACGGGGCCGCCGTGGGCGCGGACGGCGCGGTCGCCGTCCCCGCGGCGGGGGCCTTGGCGCCGCTGCCGCGCGGGCGCCATCCGGGCTTCGTCGCTCCAGCCTTGGGGAGATTCTCGGCGTTGACCGTCGGCGCGTCGGTCGAGGGCGACTTCCCGGGGGGGGCCAGCCCGGGGGGGGCCAGCCCGGGGGAGGCGAGCGCCGGAGGGGAGTCTGCGATCGCATCGGGCGTGGAGGCGTGCGTCGTCGTCGGCAGCGGCGGGCTCGTCGCGCGCATGGGCCTTCGCCCTTGGGACGCCGCCAGGCCGAGCGCCACCCCGAGCGCCACGACGCCGGCGACCGCGAGCATCACCAACCCGCGCGCGCGCCCTCGGCGCGACGGCAGCAGCTCGCGCGCGGTCGGGTCGGAATCCGGATCCTCGATCGGCCCGCTGAGCGCGCCCATCGGGGGCGCCGGCGCCGGCGCCGGCACAATGCCGGCCGACACCGGCCGCACGGTGCGCACGCCGCTCGTCACCGCTGCGCCCAGGTCGAGCGCCCGCGCGAGCTCGTTGCTCATCTGCTCGGCGTTCGCCGGCCGCCCCTTGGCGTCCTTTGCGAGCGCGCGGTTCAGCGCCGCCTCGAGCTCGGGGGGGATGTTGGCCTCGGGGCAGGCCTCGCTCGCGGCCTTTGGCGCCGTCTTGATGTGGCGCGCCATCACGACGATCGCGTCGTTGTCGGTGAAGGGCGGGCGCCCGGTGAGCATCTGGTAGAGGATGACGCCGAGCGAGTAGAGATCGCTGCGCGCGTCGAGCGGCTTTCCCTGCGCCTGCTCGGGCGACATGTACCGCGGCGTGCCGAAGACCGTGCCCGCCTGCGTCTCCACGGCGTTCATCGGCGACGTGCCGTCGTCGGTGAGCATCTTGGCGATGCCGAAGTCGAGGACCTTCACGAGCTCCTCGACCTGGCCGTTCTCGCCCTGCTTGACGCGCGCGTAGAAGAGGTTGTCCGGCTTGAGATCGCGGTGGATGATGCCCTTGGCGTGCGCTTCGGCGAGCGAGCGGAGCGCCTGGCGCGTCGTCTCCACGGCCTGTTCGACGGGCAGGCGCCGCACGCGGGCGAGGCGCTGGCCCAGGCTCTCGCCCTCGAGCAGCTCCATCGCCAGGTAGAACTCGCCCGACTCGCTCTGGCCGAAGTCGAACACCGTGACGGTGTGCGGCGACGCGAGGAGGCTGTTTGCGCGCGCCTCGCGGAGAAAGCGCGCCTTGGCCGTCCCGTCGCCGGCGCGATCGCTGCGGAGGATTTTGATGGCGACGTCGCGCCCGACCGCCGACTGGCGCGCACGGTAGACCGTGCCCATCGAGCCGGCGCCGAGCTTCGAGAGGACCGTGAAGCGGCCGCTGAGCGTGCGCCCCACCATCGGGTCGCCCTCGATGCCCGCGAGCTCGGACGGGGCGACGAGCGGGGTCATGTCGTCGACGCACGTGGTCGCCCGATCGTCGAAGCGACGCCGGCACTTCGGGCACATCTTGCCCGGGCTACTCGGGCTCGCCACCGCGGGCGCGGCGCCGCCGCCGGCCGGGAGACTCGGCTGCTGAGGTGCGCGGGCGGACGGGTTCGACACGACTGCCCACATGATCGCGCGCCCAGGGGCCAGGCGCAAGCGGACGCGGGCGGATTTCGTCATTCCGTGACGTGCGTAGCCCGCGGGAGACACCGGTCCTCCGGCGCGGCTTCGCCCGCGCCGGAAGCGCGCGCGGCCTCGCTTCGAGACCTAGCGCAAGGGCAGGACGTTGCGCGGGTCGCACACGACCGTCGCGTCGTCGGCGAGCACCACGCCGCCGCCCGACTTGGCGACGCGCGCCGCGATGTCGACCCCCTCGCGGACGCGGCGCGCCTCGAGGTGCAGGTGCACGAGCTCGGGCGAGCCCGTGTCGCCGACGAAGCCGACGAGATCGCCGTCCTTGATCACCGCGCCGGGGACGACGCCCGGCGCGACCGCGTCGAGGTGGCCGAAGAGCAGCACGTAGTCGCGCAGCTGGCCCCCCTCGCGCAGCGTGTGACGCGTCACGACCGTCGTGCCGAAGAGCGCGCCCGTGAAGAGCACGTCGCCGTCGCCCTTTTGGTGCTCGAGGGCCACGAGCTTCACCGGCGTGCCGCGCACTTGAGGGAGGTCGACGCCGCCGTGGCCGATCGCGCGGAGCGAGCGCCCGCGTCGCTGGTCGGCGTCGGGGCGGTCGAGATCGTAGCCGCTCACGACGGAGTGGCCGCCGGGGAGGCCGGGCGGCACTGGGTAGCGGTAGTCGTCGTAGGACTCCGGCCGCTCGGGCCGCCGCGGGATCTGCGCGTACCGGGCCCAGCGTCCGCTCCGCTCGCGGTGCGCGTTCGGCAGCTCCGGCGCGTCCGTCAGCTCGCGCCCGTCGTCGTCTTGCGGCAGGTGCACGCACGCGTTGCCGTCGGGCAGGGTCCCCGCGGGGCAGCCCGCTTCGGCGAGCGGGCCCTCGTTCGCGGCGTGGCGGTCGCGCGCGGAGGACGCGAACGGCGCGAACGAGAAGGGGACGCGCCGCGCCGGCAGCTCGCGGCCGGCCCCGCCGAAGGCAGAGACGGCGCCGACGAAGATGGCGGGGGCGGCGAAGCGCATGTTCGAAGCTTAGACGAGACTCGACGACACGAAGAGCATACGGGCGCGGCGGCCCATTCCGCGCCTGTGGTAGAAACGGTCCCGTGAAAAGCGATATCCAGGCCCGACTCGACGCCCTCTTCGACGCCGAGCGTGCGGTCCGCAAGGCCCACGAAGAGCTCCTGAAGCAAGACAAGGTGGCCGTCGTCGCCGCGGCCCGCGAGGCCGTGGGCGCCGCGCTCGCCGCGCTCGCCGCGCCGCCACCAGGCGGGGCGACGGACGACGCGAACATCCGCCTCGTGCGCCTCGCCGCGCTGCTCGGCGACTGCGAGGGCGGCGACGTCGCCGTCGACGCGCTCATCGACGTCCTCGCGTGCGAGGAGCCCGAGGCGCGCCACGTCGCCGGCCAGGCGCTCGAGGACCTCGCGTTCGACCGCTTCAAGGAGGTCGCGCTCGGCGTCGAGCGCGCGCTCGACCGCCTGCCCGTCGGCAACGCCGCGCTGGGCGAGCTGCCCTACCTGCTCGCCGAGGTCGGCGAGCCCGGGTCGCTCAAGCTGCTCGGCCGCTTCCTCCGCCACGACGACCCGAACGCGGTCGCCGCGGCGATCGAGGCGCTCGTCGAGATGGGCGACCCGCAGTCCGCACCTCTTCTGAAGGCCCTCGAGAAGGACACGCGCCAGGTGCAGGTCGATGACGACGACGCCGAGCGCGTGTCGATCGGCGATCTCGCCGCCGAGGCGCGCCAGCTCTTGATGGAGCTCGAGCCCGCGCCGCGAAAGGGCGGGCGTTGAGCCAACCGCCGCCGGCGTCGCAGGGCGGCCACGCGCCCGGAAGCCAGCCGCCGCGCCCGGGCCGGACGCCGCTCCGCGCGAGGCCGGTGCTCGGCCCGAGCGAGGCGGCCATCTTCGAGACGTTCGTCGTGCCGCGCTACATGTCGCTCTTCGGCGGGCTCCTCATGGAGATGGTCGCGGAGGGGAGGGACGCGCAGGTCGTCCACCTGCAGTGCAGGACCGGCTACCCCGATCGCGGCATGCTCACGAAGCTGCCGGCCGCCCATTTTTACGGCGTCGACGCGTCGGCGCCGGCGATCGAGCTTGCCCGCGCGAAGGCGCAGACGATGAGCGGGATGGTCGCGAGCTACCGGACCGGCGAGCTCCCGGCGCCGCTCACCGCGGGCGCGTTTTCGCACGGCTACTCGCTCCATCCGTTCGTCGTGCCGGACGAGCGCAAGCGGCTCTTCGCCGAGCTCGCCCGCCTCATCGCGCCGCGCGGCCAGATGCTCGTCGCAATGCCGATGCGCGGGAGCTTCGTCGAGATCGTCGACCTCCTGCGCGAGTACGCGCTCAAGCACGAGGTCGCCGAGGTCTCCAAGGCCGCCGAGGCCGCGGTGATTCTGCGGCCGACGGTCGAGGAGCTGAAGCAGGAGGTCGCCGCCGCCGGCTTCGATTTCGTCGAGGTCGAGCTTCGCACGCAGTCGCTCGCGTTCCAGAGCGGCCGAGACTTCTTCGAGGACCCGACGACGCGCCTGCTCCTCTTGCCCGAGCTGGCGTTCAGCCTGGGCCAGGGCGCGATCGACCTGCCCCTCGCGTACGTCCGCGAGGCGATCGACCGCTACTGGAGCGACGGCGAGTTCACGCTCACGGTCAACGTCGGCTGCGTCAGCGGGCGGCGGCGCTGACGCGCGCGGCGCCGTGCCGCGCTGCGCCGACAGAAGCCGACGCACGCCAGTCTATCTAGCGGCAGAAGCCGTCGATGCAGACGCCCGCCCCCGCGCAGAGCTTGCCCTGCGTCGGATTGCAGTCGGAGCCGAGGTTCGTAGAGGAGCCGCAGACCGAGTAGGTGCCGCTGCCCGTCGTGACGGCCTTGCACTGGTTGAACCGGTCCGCCGCCTGGCAGGTGACGCCCGCGTCGGGGTTGCACGCGATGTAGCAGCTGTGGTGGATGCAGACGCTGCCGTTCGCGCACGGCGGGCCGACCACGCCCTCTTGCGCGCACGTGAACGTGGGCTTCTGGTCGGGGATGCAGCCGCCGTTCACGCAGACCTGGCCGTTCGGGCACTGGCTCGTCGGGCCGCACTGCGCGACGCAGTGATCCTCGACGCACACCGTCGGCGAGGGGCACGCGCCGCCGTCGGCCGTCGCGCCGCAGGGGCTCGGGTTGCCGCTGCACACGTTGGTCTTCGGGTCGCACGCGAAGCCCGTCGGGCACGGAGGCTGACCGGCGCCGCAGCCCGGCGTGCAGACGCCCTGGACGCACTGCTCGTTCGCCGGGCACTGGGTCGTGTCGAAGCACTGGTCCGCCGGCGCGACGCACGCGCCGTCGAGGCACTTGGCGCCCGGCGTCTTGGCGGAGCACTCGGCGTCGTTGTGGCAGCCGACGTACGGGGGTCCGCCGTCACCGCCATCGCCGCCGGAGGAGCCGCCGTCGGGGAGCCTCCCGAGCGGGACGCACGCGAGCGCGCCGCCGGACAGCTTGCACTGGTAGCCGCTCGGGCAGCCGGTGTTCGAGCAGTCGCCCGCGTGGCACTGGCCGTCGGCGCCGCAGTTCGAGGGGGGCGCGCAGTCCGCCGGACGGCTGCACGGGCTGCCGGGCGCCGTCGCGTCGGGCACGCCGCCGGAGCGGCCGCCGCCGACGCAGGTGCCGTACCCGCCGTTGTAGTCGCACGTCGTTCCGCTCGGACAGTCGTAGCTCGAGCCGCACGCGTACGCGTAGCAGTCGGCCGAGTAGTAGTCGTAGGGGCAGGAGTAGCACTCTCCGCTTTGTAGGCAGACCCTTTGTCCCTGCGCCTCGGGGTAGATCGGGCAGCCGCCCAGGACCACCGCGCCGATGCCAACGAGAACGAACGAAAGCCAGGCTTGCAGCTTCATGTCGGGTTCAAAGGTAGCAACCCGCGTGCCTCCGACAACCCAAAGCGCACCCGCGAGAACTCCGCGCAATTCGGGGGGCGGTGCGCCCCGTCCGGCCGCGCCGTATCCGCGTGTTCACGCGGTTCGTGGGCGTCACGTCAGGGCGGGCGCGCACAGGAGGCCCCGCGGCTGAGCCTCCGCCGAAGGGGTGCCCCTTGGAGAACCATCGGCCCGCAGGGATCGGGCGACCCGCCTCGCCCCGCGCGCCGGGATCGCGCGACCCGCCTTCGGGCGTTTGCCGAATCGCGCTCGCCGACACCCAGCAGCCGCCGCACCCACCGCACCCACCGCACCCACCGCACCCACCGCACCCACGGCACCCACTAGAGGACGCGCGGATGAACTGAACCAGAACGAAACGAGAGGGGGAGGCGGGCGTCGCGTCTCCTGGCCCGCACGCGTTCGACATCGGAAGAACACGCGTGATAGCGTGGTCGAAACCCAGAGGGGCGAATCGCCGTCTTTCGAGCGGCGGCGCAGACAACGCGAGATGGACGTTCAATGCGACCGTTGCAAGACGGAGTACGAGTTCGACGACGCCCTCGTCAGCGGGCGGGGCACGACCGTCAAGTGCACCAACTGCGGCTACCAGTTCAAGGTCCACAAGCAGGGGGCTGACAGCGGCGACGACCGCTGGGTCATCCGAACCACGGACCACCGTGATTTGGTCTTTCACACGCTGAAGGATCTGCAGAAGGCCATCCTCGCCAAACAGGTCGGCAAGCACGACACGCTCGCGCGCGGAAGTGCGCCGCCGCGCGGGCTCGGCGCCATCGCGGAGCTTTCGCCGTTTTTCGACGAGCAGCGCAAGCGGGCGACCAGCATCCCGCCGCCGCTACCGCCACCGCAGATGCGCGGCAAGTCGTCGTCGGCGCCCGGCATCGACCCGCGCTCGACGCAGCTCGGCGTCGCACCGGCTCCGGCGCAGGCAACGAGCGGCGGGTCCGACGCTCAAGGGACCGCCGCCGCGCAGAACCAGAACCGCCCGCCGGCCACGCCGCCGCCGCCGCCGGCGGCCACGTTGCACCGCGGCCCGACCGACACGCTCCGCCCGCCCGAGAGCGCCGCGGTGCCGCCTCCGCGCGCCGTCGATGCGCCGCGCGTCGAGGCGAAGTCGGCGCCGCCGCCGCCGCCGGGCTTGCCCGCGAGCGAAGAGGCGACCGTGCCGCTGCGCAACGGCGCGCGCGTCCGCGAGGACGTGCTCACCTCGCTCAAGCCGCCGCCCGCGCGCCTGCGCCCGGAGGTGTCGTCGCCGCTGCCGCCGCCGGCGCGGCGCGAGCGCCTGCCGTCGTACGACGACGTGCCCGACACGCAGCCGCCGGCGCGCGCGCGCCTCCGCGCCGAGGTCGACTCGATCGCGCCGAGCGGCTCGGGGCGGCGCGTGGGCGGGTGGGTCATCGGCCTCCTGCTCCTCGCGAGCGTCGGCGTCGCCGGCGTGGTCGTCGGCCAGAAATACCGCCCCGGCGGCGGCGGCAGTGGTGGGACGACGGCGGCCGCGCCGCTCGACCCGCGGGCGCAGGAGTTCCTCCGCACCGGCGAGCGCGCGCTCGACGACGGCGACCTCGAGACGGCGAAAGAGAGCTTCGACAAGGCGAGCGTCATCGCGGAGAAAGATCCGCGCGTCCTCGCCGGCCTGGCGCGCCTCGCGACGGTGCGCGCGGACGTGCCGTGGCTGAAGCAGCGCCTCTCGCCGCAAGACGCAGAAGACGCGAAGCGCAGCTTGGCCGAGCTGTCGGCCAAGGCCAAGGCGCTCGCCGAGCAGGCGCTCGCCGCCGCGCCGGACGACACGACCGCCATGCGCGTTCGCATCGACGCGCTCCGCATCGCCGGCGATCGCGAGCAGGCGCGCGGCCTCGTCGGCAAGGTCATCGGCAACGCGGCGCAGCCGGAGACGGCGTACGTCCTCGCGGCCCTCGACCTCGCCGAGCCCGAGCCGCTCTTCAAGACGATCGTCGAGCGTCTCCGCATCGCGGCGCAGGCCGAGGGCGGCAGCGGGCGCGCGCGCGCGGCGCTGGTGTACGCGCTCGCGCGCAGCGGTGACGCGCCGGGGGCCAAGAGCGAGCTCGAGCGCCTCGCGCTCCTCGCGCGGCCGCACCCGCTCTTCGCGTCGCTCAAGGCGTTCGTCGAAAAAGCGCCGGGCAAGGGCGACGGCGGCCCCCCGGCGCTCGCGAGCGGCCCGGCCATCGACGTGAACAGCCTGCCGCGGCCCGGCGGCGGGGGCGGCGCCGGCGCCGGCGTCTCGGGCGTATCCGGGGACGCCAAGTCGCTCGTCGCGCAAGCGAGCGCGGCGATGCGCAAGGGAGACTACGGGCGCGCGAGCACCCTCTTCTCCGCCGCCCTCGACAAGAACCCGAACGACTCGGAGGCCGCGGCCGGCCTGGGCGACGTCGCGCGCGCGCAGCACGACGCCGCGGGCGCGCGCGCGAGCTACCAGCGAGCCGTGCAGATGAACGGGCACTACTTGCCTGCGCTCATCGGCCTCGCGGACGCGGAGTGGGACCTCGGCGACAAGGGCTCCGCGCAGAAGCGTTACAAGGACATGGTCGACAACTTTCCCGACGGCGCGCTTCCGGCGCACGTGAAGAGCCGCGCCGAAGGCAGCGCGCCGGCGCCCGTCCCTGCGCCCGTCCCTTCGCCCGCTCCCGCTCCGACCGCGGCTCCCGCTCCGGCGCCGACGGCGAGCGGGGCGGCCGCGCCGTGAGGCCTCGCGCCGAAACGACGCCCGCCGCGATCGCGCGGGCGGCCCTGTTGGTGGGCCTCGTCGGCCTCGTGGGGGCGTGCGACGGCCGGCCGCGCGCGGGCGCCGGCAAGGAGTCCCCCGCGCCGAAGCCGCGCTCGGGCCCCGCCGTCCTCGTCTTCGACCTGTCGAGTGGCGTACCCGAAGAGGAGAAGGCGCAGCTGCTCGTCGCGAGCAAGAAGCGCAGCTTCGACCAGCTCGTGCAGGCGCTCGACAACGCGGGAAAGGACAAGGACGCCAAGGCGTTCTTCGTTCGCTTCGGCGGCGCTTCGATCGGCATGGCGCGCGCGGAGGAGCTCGGCGGCGAGCTCGCGGCGCTCCGCAAGTCGGGCGCGCCCGTCGTCTGCCACGCCGACGGCTTCACGAACTCGACCATCCTCGCCGCCGCGCGCGGCTGCTCGCGCCTCGTCGTGTCGCCCGCGGGCGAGGTCGAGACGATCGGCATCGCGGCGCAGATCGTCTACATGCGCAAGCTCCTCGCCGACGAGCTGAAGGTGTCGATCGATTTTCTGCAGATCGGTAAGTTCAAGGGCGCGGAGGAGCCGTTCACGCGGGACGGACCGAGCGACGAGGCGCGGGCGTCGCTCGAGTCGACCCTCGCCGACATGCGCGCGGGCTGGCTCGACGGCGTCAAGCAGGGCCGCGCGTCGCTCGCGAACGCCGAGGTCCTCGAGGACGGACCGTACGCGCCGCCGCGCGCGAAGGAGCTCGGGCTCATCGACGAGATCGGCTACGCCGACGACGCGCTCGCCGATCTGAAGAAGAGCGCCGCTGCGCCGCGCGAGGACGTGCGCTTCGGCGCGGGGGCGCAGGACAAGCCCGACGAGCTCGGCGATCTCGTCCGCACGCTCGCCGGCGCCGGCAGCGCGCCCGTGGCGCTCGTGCGCGCGAGCGGCAGCATCTCGATGGCCGGCGGCGGCGGTCTCCTCGGCGGGCGCGGCGGCATCACCGAGCACGACCTGTCGCGCGTGCTCCTCAAGGTCGAGCGCGACGCCGACATCAAGGTGCTCGTCCTGCGCATCGACTCGCCCGGCGGCAGCGCGCTCGCGAGCGACCATCTCTGGCACGACCTGATGCGCATCCGGAAGAAGAAGCCGATCGTCGTCAGCGTCGGCGACATGGCGGCGAGCGGCGGCTACTACCTCGCGTCGACCGGCTCGGTCATCTACGCCGACGCCGGGAGCATCGTCGGATCGATCGGCGTCGTCGGCGGCAAGCTCGCCGTCGGCGGGGCGCTCGAGCGCTTCGGCCTCCACACCGAGACGTTCACCGGCAAAGGGCGCGGCGACGTGAAGGCGGCCAACCGCGCCGCGTACCTCTCGCCGCTCGTCGCGTGGGACGAGCCGACGCGCGTGCGCGTGCGCGAGACGATGACCGGGATCTACGATCTTTTCCTGCAGCGCGTGAGCGAGGGGCGGTCCACCGAAGGGCGCAGCGTGACGGCGCACAAGGTGGCCGAGAGCGCCGAGGGGCGCATTTTCAGCGGGCGCGAGGGCAAGGCGCGCGGCCTCGTGGACGAGATCGGCGGCCTCTCGGCGGCGCTCGCGCGCGCGCG
>JAYVXL010000662.1:0-4137 GCA_043785185.1 Myxococcales bacterium | reverse complement strand
AGAGGAGGCGGGCATGAAGCGAATGATCCTCGGGCTTGGTTTCTCGGCGTGCACGATCGTGGTCGCGCTCGCGTGCTCCGGCAAGACGAGCGACGTGGGCGGCGGCGACGGCGGCTCCAGCGGCAGCTCCGGCGGCGGCTCGAGCAGCGGCGGCTCGAGCAGCGGCGGAAGCTCGAGCGGCGGGCTCGTCAAGGGCTGTCCGGCCACGCCGCCGGCGGACGGGAGCGCCTGCGGGGTACCGCCGCTTCAGTGCGAGTACGGCGCGGACGTCAACCCGCAGTGCAACACGATCGCGACGTGCGTAGCGTCGACGCGAGGCCCCACAGCGTGGGTCGTCCAGACCGCGCGCGGGCAGTGCCCGACGCCGCCGCCCGGCCCGTCCTGCCCCGCGAGCTACGCCGCCGTGCCCAAAGGCGCCGCGTGCACCACCGCGACCAGCTGCGCGTACGCCGAGGGCACGTGCACCTGCGAGATTTACTGTGGCCCGCAATACCCCGTGAGTCGCGAGTGCGACGCGGGCACGCCGCTGAGCTGGCAGTGCACCGGCGCCGCCCCCGGCTGCCCTGCGCAGCGCCCGCTCGGCGGCACTGCGTGCGCGCAGGAGCAGCAGTACTGCGCGTACGGCGACTGCCGCGCGCCGGCGATGAAGTGCGAGTCCGGCGCGTGGCACGTGGAGCCCCAGGGCTGCGCCGTCTCGACGCGCACGAAGAAGCGCGAGATCGAGTACCTGGGCGACGAGGCGCTCCGGCAGCTCGCCGATCGCACGCTCTCGACGCGCCTCGCCACGTACCGCTACACCTCCGGCGATCCGTCGCAGCACCTCGGCTTCATCATCGAGGACGATCCGGAGAGCCCCGCCGTGATGAGCGACCAGGGGCACGTCGACCTCTATGCCTACTCGAGCATGGCCGTGGCGACGCTGCAGATGCAGGCGCGCGAGATCGACCTTCTGCGGCGCGAGGTCGAGGCGTTGCGGCGCGACGTCGACGACGCAAAGCGGCAGGCGAAGCCCGCGAAGAAGTAGCGCGCTCCACGCTCTCAACGAGCGGGCGCGCGCCGGGTCACGTCGAGAATGCCGTCGAACGCGTCGCGCATCGCCCAGGCCTGCGCGCTCGGCGTCTTCGCGGCCGACGCGCGCGCCTGACCTTTGGCGAGCGCTTCCTTCGGGCCCGCGCACGACGCCGGCAGCTGCCGCTCGAGGTCCGACGCTGCGCCGTCGTACAGGTGGTAGCAGCCCGCGAAGTCGCCCGCGTTGTACAGCGGCGCGCCAACCTCGATCGCGCTGCCGATCCCGTCCACGACGAGATCGATGTCGGCCGGCGAGCAGCCGTTCAAGATCGAGGTGCCGTGCGACGGTACATGGCGCTCCACAGGAGGCAGCGCGGCGCCGCGCGCGGGCGCGGCGTGCAAGCCCCGACGGAAGCCGGCGACGATCCCGACGACCAGCGCCGCCATCATGATGAGGGCGACGAACGCGCCGATCGCGATGAAGACCTTGATCGCCGTTGGCATGCCCGCCTTCGGCGGTTCGACGTGCGGCGGCGGTCCCATCGGCGGATACACGTTGACCGTCCTCGGGAGAGAGCGGACCTAGCGCACGCCGCCGGTGAGGAGCTTGTCGATCAGGTCCTTCGAGTAACCCGACAGCTCGCGGAAGACGACGCCCATCCCCGGCGGATCCTTTTCGACGCGCACGACCTCGCCCACGCCCTCGATCGTCTCGACGCCGTCCATGATGACGGTGAAGTGCAGGTTCACCTTCGTGCCGATCGGAAGCGGCTTGGCCGCCTTGATGAAGACGCCGGTGCGCGAGATGTTCGTGACGTACTCCTGGATGAACGCGTCGAAGGACTCGAACTCCTTGTTGATCGTCACCCGCTCGCTGCCGCCGCGCTTGTCTGTGTCCTCGCTCTGCACGTTTACACCCTTGCCCCCGAGCGCCTACTTGCCCTGAATGTCGAACTGCTCGAGGTGGTAGTCCTTGCGCGGGATGACGGTGATCTTGCGCATGTAGCGGTTCTCGAGCTCCGTGACCGCGGCCTTCTCGGGGCCCGAGAACAGATCGGCGACGGCCGGGTGGACGCTCACTTGCACGGTGTACCCCGGCAGATCGGCGCGCTTCCTGCGGATCTCGCGGAGGATCTCGTACGCGATGGTCTCCTTGCTCTGCAGCTGCCCGGTGCCGTCGCAGTAAAAGCACGGCTCGTGGAGCAGGCGCCCGAGGCTCTCGCGCGTGCGCTTGCGCGTCATCTCGATGAGGCCAAGATCGCTGATGCGGTTCAGCGTCGTCTTCGCCTTGTCCTTTTGCAGGACCTCTTCGAGCGTGCGGCGGACCTTCTCGCGATTGGAGTGCTTCTCCATGTCGATGAGGTCGAGGATGATGAGGCCGCCGAGGTTCCTGAAGCGAAGCTGGTAGGCGATCTCGTTGACGGCCTCGAGGTTCGTCTTGAGGATCGTCTCCTCCATGTCCTTGCTGCCCTTGCCGACGAACCGACCGGTGTTGACGTCGATGGCGGTGAGGGCCTCGGCCTGATCGATGACGAGGTGGCCGCCGCTCGGGAGCGGGACCTTGCGCGAGAGGGCGCGGCCGATCTCGTCCTCGATCCCGTACGCGTCGAAGATGGGCTCGTCGCCGTTGTAAAACTCGATGTCCTTGACGCGCTCGGGCGCGAACATCTCGACGAAGCGGCAGAGGCGCTCGTACTGGTGCTTGTCGTCGATGACGACCTGGTCGATCTCGTCGGTGAAGAGATCGCGCGCCGTCTTCAGCACGATGTCGAGCTCGCTCGAGAGGAGCGACGGCGCGCGGCCGCCTTCGCGCTTCTTCGCGATCTCGCCCCAGAGGCGGACGAGGTAGCCGACGTCGGCCTTGAGCTGCTTCTTCGTGAGGCCCTCGGCGACCGTGCGGACGATGAGGCCGCCGCTCGGGGGCTTCATGCCGTCGATCGCCTCGCGAAGCCGCGCGCGCTCCTTCTCGGAGCCGATGCGCTTGCTGATGCCGATGTGATCGACCGTCGGCAGGTACACGACGTAACGCCCCGGCAGCGAGATGTGGCTCGAGCAGCGCGCGCCCTTGGTGCCGATCGGGTCTTTCGTGACCTGGACGATGATCTCTTGGCCCTCGCGCACGACGTCGCGAATCGGGGTGGACTTGGAGATGCGATTCGGGACCGCGCCGTTGCGGTTGCGATCGCGTCCGCCGTGGCGGTCGCCGCGACCGGTGCGTTCACCGCCGCCGCCGCCACCGCCGCCGCCGCCACCGCCGCCGCCACCACCGCCGCGACCTTCGCGCTCGCTGCCGCGCCCGCGTCCGCGCCGCCGACCACGGCCGCGCCCGCCCGCGCTGCCACCACCGCCGGGTGCGCCGCGCTCGCCGCGGCCGTCGCGCGGAGGCGCAGGCGCGCGCGGGACGGGCTCGCCGGGATCGCTGATCGTGAAGCCTGGCAGCGCGAGCTCGTCGCTGACCACGCTCTTGGCGGCGCGGCCCGCGGGGCGCGGCGGCTTGGAGGAGACGACGACCGCGTCGCTCGTCGGCGCGGCCAGATCGCTCGCCACGGCGGCGGGCGGCGGATCGCTGTCGCGGTCGTCGTCGTCGTCGTCGTCATCCCCGCCGACGTCGCTCCCCGACTCGGCGTCGTCGGCGTCTTC
This sequence comes from Myxococcales bacterium, assembly GCA_043785185.1. Lineage (GTDB taxonomy): Bacteria > Myxococcota_A > Polyangia > Polyangiales > Polyangiaceae > JANYHK01. The sequence continues at coordinate 489 of JAYVXL010000662.1, read as the reverse complement.
GGCAAAGGTCTCGGTGTCGTCGTCCTCGTCGGCGTTCTCGCGGTCGCCCGCGTCCGCGTTGACGTCTCGCGTCGAACCATCGGCGCCGGCGAGGTCGGCGGAGGACGGGTCGCCGCTCAACTCCGCGGCGGTCGGCGGGTCGATCGAGGGCTCCGACGTGGGCGCGTGGCCGCCGACGTCGGGCTGGCTCTCCACGCTGGGGAGCGCGGCCACCGACTCGGCGCCCGGAATGGCGACCGCGGCGGCGACGCTGCTCACCGCGCCGGCGACCGCCGCGGCCTCGGCCTCTTCGACCTCGTCCTCGGCCGGCGCCTCTTCGCTCGTCGCGGCGTGCTTGCGCCCGCCCTGGAGGTACGTGTCGAAGTCGTCGGGGCGAATGAGATCCTCGACGTGGAGGAACGCGGCGCGCTCCTGGCCGATGTCGATGAACGCCGCCTGAAGACCGGGAAGGACGCGCGTGACTTTGCCGAGCACGACGTTGCCGACCGA
>JAYVXL010000661.1:0-4137 GCA_043785185.1 Myxococcales bacterium | reverse complement strand
AGACGCGCGTGCAGCCCGAGACCATCGACGGCCGCGTCGCCGGCATTCGCCTGCTCGGCATCAAGCCCGACTCGCTCCTGTCGCTCATCGGCCTCTCGAACAACGACCGCCTCGAGTCGATCAACGGCCTCGACCTCGCGAGCCCCGAGCGCGCGCTCGAGGCGTACGCGAAGATCCGCAACGTCGACCGGCTGTCGTTGCGCGTCACGCGCGAGGGCAAACCGATGACGCTCGACTACGCCATCAAGTGACGGCGTGCGCGCCGGTCGGCAGGACCAGGCAGGCATAGGGCAGGATCAGCGCAAGATCAGGGCAGCTCAGGGCAGCTCAGGGCAGCGCTTGCCCGCGGCACCACTCCATCGGCGCCTTCGCATCGCCGGGGATGGGGACGTGGCCCGCGCCCGGGATCACGACGAACGAGTTCGGGTTGCCGTTGGCGTCGAGCGCCGCCTTGGTCTGCTGCGCGGCGCCGTAGCCGTAGTCCTGATCGCCGATCTGGATCGCGACCGGGATCTTGCGCGCGGCGCCGGGGATGATGCCGCTCATGGGCGACGCCGCCGCGAGGACGGCGGCGCACGCGAGGCTCGCCGCCGCGTCCATGCCGTAGCGGAAGGACATGTAGCCGCCCTGCGAGTATCCGTAGACGTAGACGTGCTTCACGTCGATCGAGCCGCTCGCGACGAGCTGCGCCTGCAGCGCGGTGAGCAGCGGCGTGTCGATGTTCCCGTCGGCCACGGTGCGGTACGCGTCCCAGTCGACGTTCGGCACCGTCTGGCCGCCGACCGACACCGTCTGCGTGATGCCTTGCGGCGCCGCGAGGACGAAGCCGTCCGTGTCCGCGAGCGCCTTGATGCCCGAGGTCTGGATGAAGTTCGCGGCTTGGTCGCCGTTGCCGTGGAGGGCGAGGACGAGCGCGACGGGGCCCCTCGTGACGGCCGCAGGGACGTGGAGGAGGACCGTCCGCGTCTTGCCGGCGGCGGTGAGGGTCCGCGTGGAGTCGCCCGGCGTGAGCTTGCCGGCCGTGCCGCCGGACGCGCCGGACGCGCCCGAGCTTCCGGAGGCGCCCGACGCGCCGGAGCTTCCGGACGCGCCGGACGCGCCCGAAGTCCCCGAGCTTCCGGTCGCGCCGGAGGTTCCAGAGGTGCCTGACGTGCCCGAGGTTCCCGAAGCTCCCGAGCCGCCGGAGCTGCCGCTCGACGCCGCGCCGCTCGAGCTCGAAGAACTGGACGCCGTGCTGTCACTATTTGACCCGCATGCGAGAAGAGAGAGTGGTGAAGCCGACGCGAGCACGACGGGGACCGCGAGCAGGAGCGCCTGGCGAAGAAGGGAACGCATGGGATGAGCTTAGCCTCGCAGGCCGCGCGCGGGACGCAAGTCGGGCGGCGCTCCTGCGTCTCTCGCTCGTCTCGGCGACCGCCGCGCCGTGGCCCTTCGCGCCGGTGTTGGCGCTTTCGTTGGCGTTCGCGTGCGCGTGCGCATGCGCGCGGGCGCCCGCGCCCCCGCACGCCGAGCCGGCGGCGTCCGCGGCGCGGGCTCCGTCGCGCCCTGCCGAGATCTCGGTCGCCGCCGCGGCGGAGCGCGCGGCGGCGACGGACGGTGCGCTCGACGCCGGGCCTTCGCCGGCCGCCACCCGGCGTGATCCCGACGGCGACGACGATCCGGTCCCCGCGGGCGACGGCGCGCTCCCCGCGAGCGGCCGCTTCGCCAAGGTCGGCAGGCCGCCGCTCGCGCTCACGCGCATCTGCGACCTCACGCCGCTGCGCGGCGCGCTCTACGCGGCGCACGCGAACCAGCCGCTCGGCACCGACGGCGCCACGATCACGCGCTACGCGCCGGACGCGGCGCGCCCGTTCACCGTCGCGTTCGACTGGAACCGCCCCGGCGAGCCGACGCGCGGCGGAGGCGCGGGGCAGGGCTTCGTCCGCGTGCACGCGATCGGGGGGCGCCTCGTCGTCCCCGACGCCGACCCGCCGTATGACGGCTTCCACCTCGTCGACCCGGGCACCGAGGGCTACGTCTTCGCCTCCGACGAGGAGGGCCGCTTCGCGCCCGCGTCCGGCCCCCACTTCCGGCCGCCGAAGGGCGTCGGCGTCGTGCCGCGCGCGTACCACGTCCTCGACGCGATCCGATTTCGCGGGCGCTTCTACGCGTCGACGGGCTCGGTCCCGCCGACCGAGCGCGCGTGGCATGGGCCGTCGCCGGGCGCGCTCCACGTCGCGAGCGCGGACCTGTCGCGCTGGACCTACGAGATCGACTACCCGTTCCCGTGGCAAAACGGCGTCTGGCGCCTCGGCTTCCTCGTCCGCTTCATGGACCGGCTCTACGCGGGCATCCAGGACTACGACGGGCGCGAGCCGAACGACTACGTCGTCTTCGCGCCGCCGACGGACGCGCCGGCGATCCGCCGCGAAGACGCGCGCGCCGTGCGCGTCGTCGGCACGGCGCAGACGATGCGGTGGTACGCCGACGCCGCCGCGCCGGGCCGCGCGCCCCGCCTCTTCTGGATCGCGGCCGCGCGCGACGGCGTGCGCCTCCGGGTGACCGACGACGGCGACACCTGGCGCGCGATCGACCTGCCGCCCGACGCCGGCCGACCGACGGACATCGTGCGCTGGAGGGACGGCCTCGTCGTGCTGACGGAGCGGCGCCTCCTCGCCCTCGCGGACGACGGCACGACGCGCGAGCTGGCGACGATCGACGAAAAAAAGAGCCCCTTCGAGGTCGGCGACATCTTCTGCGTCGCGCCGCTCGCCGTCTTCGACGGGCGCCTGTACGCCGGCGGCCAGCGCGGCGGCGATCTGTACCGCTTGGAGGAGTGACCGCCCGCTACTTCGCGAGGACGCCCTTCACCGCCTCGAATTTTTCGTTCGGGATCGGTACGCTGAGATCGTAGTGCGCGATCTGCCAGCTCCCGGCGTCGCGCCGCACGAGGACGCCGCTGCCGCGCGCCGGGCCGAGGTTCGGCGTGTCGAGCCGCTCGTCGAACCACGCGACGCCTCCGCCTTCGTCGAAGCGGACGTGCCTCTCGACGGCGCGAAAGCTCCACGCCTTGCCCTTCGCGAAGAACGGGTGCGCGTACGCGCGGAACGCCGTCTTGTCCCAGCGCTCGGTCATGTCGGTGCCCATGAAGACCGCGCCGTCGGCGAGGTGGCCGAAGTAGCGCGGCTCGTCGGCGTGCGCGGCGGCGTCGTGCCAGTCGTCGAGGACGCGCGCGACGTCGGCCTCGACGGGCGGCGGAAGCGGGCTGCGCGCGGGCGTGCACGCCGTGACGAGGCACCCGAGCGTGAGGATGGAGAGGGCGACCCTGATCATGGGCCCCATCCTCCCACAGCCGCGTCAGACGCGGCGATGCCAGTGGAGGCGCAGGCCGAACGGGTGCGCGAGCGACACCGTGCCGCCGGTATCGTGCAAGAGGGCGCGGCGCGAGCGCAGACCGTAAGCAAACGTCCCGCGCGTGCTCGCGAGATCGAACGCGTACGTGAGCCCTTCCTCGCGGAGGAGGAGCAGGTGCGCGCGCGAGATGGAGAGATCGAGCATCGCGCACAGCCCCTCGTCTTTGCACTTGAGCGCGCGGCCGATGAGCACACCGGCGTCGAGCTCGGCCTCCGGCACCTCCACCGACGCCGTGCGGCCGCCCGACTCCAGCGTCACGCGGCCGAAGCCAGGCCGCGCGCTCGACAAGGGCAGATCCTCGAGGCTCGGCGCGAACGGGAGGATCGTGATGTGCGAGCTGCGGAACACGCCCGCCCCGTCGCGCGGTGAGCCCCCGCGGTACGGGTGCGCCTCGGTCGCCATCTTCATCGACGGCGCGCGCGAGAGCGTCGGCCGCGGCATCACCGGCGGGAGCGCGTCGGGCTCGAGCGGGAGCGCCACGATCGCGTACGGGCCGAGGCGCACGGCGATGGGACCGACGGCGAAGATCGACCGGCACGGCCCGCCGTCGTCGACGTGGAACGCGAGCGTCGTCTGCAGATCCATGAAGCGCACGCCGACGCTGCCGTCGGGCTGAACGCACGCGCGCACGAGGAGGTGACGGAGCGCGACGGTGGGCTCATCGCCGAGGACGATGTCGCAGCGCGTGTGGCGGCCGACGACGAGGTAGCGGTCCGGCGACGCGGGCAGATCCATCGCCTGCAC
>JAYVXL010000660.1:0-13068 GCA_043785185.1 Myxococcales bacterium | reverse complement strand
ACGAGCTGCTTCGATGGCCCCGCGGGCAGTTCGAATTTCGGCGCCGCGCTCCGTCGCCCGCGGCGGCTGCGGCCAAGCTCGGGCTCACGGTACCGGCGGTCGTGATGGAGGGCTTCCGGCGCGTCGACGAGTGGCGCGGCCTCGAGAGCGCGGTCGGCGATTTCGAGGGGGTTCTCGTGAAGGACCCGCTCGCGCTGTCGTCGCTGCCCGCCGACAAGCTCTCCTCTAGAGAGCAGGCCGTCCTCGACGCGATCGACGGCGAGCGGACGCTGCGCGAAATCATCGCGGCGAGCCACTTGTCGAGCTTCGATGCGTGCCGTGTCCTCGCCGAGCTGCTCGCGGCGCGCCTCGTCCGCCGTCGCGCCGGCTGACCGCGGCAAGTCCCCGCGGCGCCCCGGAAAATCACGGTGACCGCCAGACCGGCCTCGGAGATGGGCCGGGGACGGACGGGGAAGAATGCCCTGGGGGCCGCGTATGACGGACCGTGCCGGCGTAATCGTCCGGAAAAACTGCGAGAAACACCGATGAGCCAATCCGACATCTCCCCCTTCGCCGACGCACCCTCGCTGCCGCCGCCGCCGTCCGACGTGGACGTCCCCGTCGGACCTCGCGCGCGGTCCGAGGCGCGCGTGGGGCACCAGGTTCGCGGCAAGTGGCGGCTCGACTCGCTCATCGGTAGCGGCGGCACGGCGGCGGTCTATGCGGCGACGCATCGCAACCGCAGCCGCGCCGCGATCAAGATGCTCCACCCCGAGCTGTCGGCCATCGCGTCGGTGCGCGCGACCTTTCTCCGCGAGGGCTACGCCGCCAACGGGGTGCCGCACGAGGGTGTGGTCCGCGTGATCGACGACGACGTCGCCGAGGACGGCTCGGCCTTCCTCGTCATGGAGCTGCTCGTTGGCGAGACGCTCGAGGAGAAGCTCACGCAAGCGAAGGGCCCGCTCTCGATGAGCGAGGCGTGCACGATCGTCGATCGCGTGCTCGACATTCTGTCGGCCGGCCACGCGCAGGGCATCCAGCACCGCGACATCACGCCGAAGAACGTGCTGATCCTGCCCGGCGGGCGCGTCAAGCTCATCGACTTCGGCAGCGCGTATGTCTCCGACCTGAGCCAGCAGCAGAGCGGCGGCACGCTGGCGAGCACGCCGATGGGCACGCCGGCGTTCATGTCGCCCGAGCTCGCGCGCGGTCGCCTGAACGACGTGGATCCGCGCACCGACGTCTTCGCGTGCGGCGCCCTCCTCTATACGATGCTGGTGGGTCGCCCGCCGCGCCGCGCCGGCACCATGAACGAGGAGCTGATGCAGGCGATGAGCGAGCCGCTCGCGTCGGTCAAGACCGTGCGCCCGGAGCTGCCGGAGTGCATCGCCGGGCTCGTCGATCGCGCGCTCGCGTTCGAGAAGACCGACCGCTGGCCGGGGGCGCGCGCGATGCAGGACGCGCTCATCCTCGCGCGCGAAGGCATCTCGTCGACGCCCGACGCGGTGGCCGAGCTCGTCGGCGTCGACAAGACGGTGGAGCTCGACGCGTGGGCCGCCCCGACGCGTCAGTCCGTCTCGCCGTACGGGAGCTCGCCCGAGATCTTCGCCGCGCGCGAGCTCGTGCCGTCGACGCCGCGGGACTCGGCGGGGATGATGAACCCGCTCTTCGTGAAGGACGGCTCGACGCCGCCGGTGGCGCGCTCGTCGGCGCCGCGTTACCAGGCGTACGCGCCGCCCGTTCGCTCCGTCGACAACGTCGCTGTGTACGTCGCGATGGCGCTCCTGCTCGTCGGGGGGCTCGTGGCGGCCGCGCTCCTCATCGTGGACCCGTCGCATTTGCCGGGACGCGCGAGCGCAGCGCCCGCGAGGCTCGCGGCGGCGCAGGCGAACCCGCACACCGAAGACCCGATCCCGCCGCCTCCGCCGGTGGCCGACCTCACGCCTGCGCCGACGAACCCGCCCGCGCCGGTCGCGGCCGCGCCGTCGTCGCCATCCGCCCCCGTCGCGGCCGCCCCGCCCGTTGCTGCGCCCGTCGTGGCGCCGACCGTCGCGCCCGCGCCTGCTCCCGCGCCGTCGGCCGTGAGCGCGCGCCCGTGGTCGCGCAATCGTCCCCGCGCGGCGAGCAGCTCGGCGAGCCCCGCGCCCGATGGCCTCGTGCGCACCAACCCGTTCGACACCCGCAACTAGCGAGCGCCGCCCGCCGGCGCTCTTGCTACGCTCGTCGGCATGGTGCTCGAGCCACGACGCGGCGGGATCGTGCTCGACGACGGCGGCCACCTCTACTTCGTGCCGGCGCACGTCGCCGATCGGGTCGCGCCGATGCCCGACGTCGCGCGGGTGCCGGGGACCCACGCGGACCTCATCGGGATCGCGCTGTACGAGGGGACCATCCTGCCGGTCGTGGCGATCGGCACCGCGCGGTCGTCGATGCTCGTGATCTCGTATCTGGGCGAGCCCATCGGCATCGTCGGCGCGGACGTCGTCTCGAGCGGGGCCTTCGAGGCGGCGGGCGACGGGGCGAGCGTGCGGCACGATGGACGGATCGCCAAGCCGCTCGATTTAGCGGGGATCTACGCGCGGTTGCAGTCGTCCTCGTGGGCGGGAAGGCCCCGCGGTTAAAAGTCGTTAGCTAGCGAACGATTCTGTGCGCCCGTCGCGCGGGCCCTTCCGCCGACCGCCCCCTGAAAAGGCGGGTATCATCCCTCCCCATGCCGAGCGAGCCCAAGCGGCGCCTCTTCAGGCTCCTGCGTCGAACCGCGAAGGGCGTCCAGGGCGGCCGCACCGCCGAAGAAGAGACCGCTCTGTGGACTGCCCACGCCCGCGCCGCGATCGGCGTCAAGGACGCCGCCGAGGCCGCGCAGCGCATCGCTTCGAGCCTCGCCAAGCAGCGCTCCTCGGTCGACGCCGCTCAGGACCGCGCGCGCGCCGTCGGCGTTCGCGCCGGCGAGGTCGCGGCGGCGACGCGCAAGCTCGTCGAGGTGTTCGACCGCCTCGGCCTGACGGCGCTCAACGCCGGCCTGGAGAGCGCGCGCCTCGGCGAGCAGCCTGGCCGCTCGCTCGCGCTCGTCGCCGACGAGGTGCGTGAGCACGCGTCGCGCGGCGGCGACGGCGCGCGCGAGATCGCCGCGTCGCTCGCCGAGTGCGTCTCCGAGCTCACGCACGTCAGCACGCAGATCGACCGCGTGCGCGAGGCGTCCACCGACGCATCGCAGGACGCCGCCCGCGCCGCGTCGCTTGCGGTGGAGGGCGAGCGCGCGCTCGTCGACATGGGCGAGCGCATGAAGAAGGCGACCGGCAGCGACCCGGAGACCGCCCGCGCCATCGCGGACGCCGCCGACCACGCGCGCGCGCTCGTCCTCGCGTTGTCGCAACTCTCGGGCAAGGTGCCGCGCGGCATGGTCGTCGGCGCGCTCCGTCCGATGCTCGAGCCGCTCGGCCGCCTGCTCGACGCCGACGGAGAGGACGACGCCGACGACGAGGCGGGCCGCGGGTGACGACGCGCGATCCCGAGCTGGTCCGCCTGCTGACCCAAGAGCTCCTTCGTCACGCGCCGACGATCGAAGGGACGGACCTCGACGGGGCGCGCCGCGCCGTGCACGCGCTCAAGGGGTCGGCGGGCCTCTCGGGCGAGCGCGAGCTGGCCGCCGCGCTGCAGCGCCTCGAGCGGCGCATGCTCGCGGGCGACAAGACGGGGATCGGCGACGCGAGCGCGGTCGTGCGCACGGCGATCGCGCGGCTCGAGGCGGGCCTGTCGGGCGTCGCCGCGGAGTGGCCGAGCCCTCCGCTCGATCTCGCGCCGGTCACGCTCGATCCCCTCGTCCGCACGCAGTACGTCGCCGAGCTCGCCGATCGCCTCGCGCGCATCGATCAGGCGCTCGGCCTCACCGGCGACCCGAGTGAGGCCGTCCGGGACATCTACCGCCACGTGCACACGATCAAGGGCGCGGCGAGCGCCGTCGGCGATGAGCCGATGAGCTGGTTCTGCCACGGACTCGAGGAGTGGCTGAAGGCCGGCCTCGATGGCCCCGACGCGGCGGGCGCCGCGCTCGTCGAGGTCGCCAAGTGGCGCAGCGTGCTCGGCGGCCTGCTCGACGAGCCCGAGACGGCGCTGAGCACGCTCCGCGGCGGACGCCCGCGCCCGTTCGCCAGCTCGATCCCGGCGCCCGTGACGCGCTCCGTTGCGCCGGAGGACGGCCCCCGGACCTTCGCCCCCGAGGAGGCGACGATCCGCGTCGATGCGCAGTCCGTCGATCGCGTCCTCGAGCGGGTCGCGCAGATCGGCCTCGTGCAGGAGCAGATCGCCTCGAGCGGCGAGCGCGCCAAAGCCGAGGCGCGCGAGCTTCGGCGGCTCCGCGCCGATCTGTCGGAGGCGCTGCGCCTCATCGGGCCGCCGCGGCCGTGGGGCGCGCCCGCGGCGGCGCTCCGCAAGGTCGAGCGCGCGGGCGCGGCGCTCGGCGCGATCGGCGAGTCGATCGAGGCGCAAGCGGGCGAGATGCGCGCGCGCGGCCAGTCGCTCAAGGGCGCGATGCGCGAGGCGCGTCAGCACCTCGCGGCGATGCGGCAGTCGTCGCTCAAGCGCTTGTTCGGGCGCCTGGCGACCGCGGTCGAGTCGGAGGCGCGCCGCTCCCAGCGCATCGTCGTCGTGCGCACACACGGCGCCGAGGAGATGATCGATCGTCGCCTGAGCGAGTCGCTCGTCGAGGCGTGCATGACGCTCGCGCGCAACGCGGTCGCCCACGGGGTCGAGCCGCCGGGGGTGCGCGAGGCGCTCGGCAAGCCCGCCGTGGGCACGATCACGCTGTCGGCGCGCAAGACCGCGAGCCGGCTCCTCCTCACGATCGCCGACGACGGCGCCGGCGTCGACGTCGACGCGATCCGCCGGCGCGCGGTGGAGTCCGGCGCCATCACCGACGCCATCGCCGAAGGGGCCGACGACAATACGCTCCTCGCGCTCTTATTCCTCCCGGGCTTCTCGACGCGCGAGAGCACGGACTTGCTCGCCGGCCGCGGCATCGGCCTCGAGATCGCCCAGAACGCCGTGCAGCGCCTGGGCGGCGTCATCCGCCTGTCGAGCCGCCACGGCCTCGGCTTCGAGGCGCGCGTGGAGGTGCCGATCGAGACGGGCATCACGCACGTCCTTTGGGTCATGGCCGCCGGCGTCGAGCACGCCATCGCTGCCACCAACGCGCGGCGCGTGCGCCCCAACGACGGACCGGACGCGGACCGCGTGCCGCACCTCGCCGCGTGCCTCGAGGCGCGGCCGAACGAGCGCGCGCCGCTCGTGCTCGACCTGGCGCTCGAGGACGGCGAGGGCGGCGCGCCCGCCGAAATCACGATCGGCATCGACGCCGCGCTCCGCACCGAGGAGGTGCTCGTGCGCCCGCTCACGCCGCTCGTCGCGGCGCTCGGCCCGTTCGCGGGCGCCATCGTGCGCGGTGACGGATCGCTGCGCCTCGCGCTCGACGCGCACGCGCTCGGCCCGCGCGCGCGCGCCCTCGGCCGCGTGCCCGAGGGCCGCACGAGCGACTTTCCGCCGAGCCGCCCGCCGCCGAGCCGCCCGCCGACGTCCTCCGCGCGATGATCGATCCCGCGGATCTTTCCATCGACGCGATGGTCGCGGCGGACATCCCAACCGTCGTCGCGCTCGCGAGCGGCGCGACCGTGGCGCAGCTCGAAGAGGAGATCGCGCGCCCGTGGTCGCTCCCGTTCGTGGCGCGCGACCGCGCGAGCGGCGCGGTCGTCGGCTTCCTCCTCACGTGGCACGTCACCGACGAGGTGCACATCCTCGACGTCGTCGTCGCCGAGCCGCTGCGCCGCCGCGGCATCGGCGGGGCGCTCATGCGCCACGCGCTCACGTGGGCGCGCGAGCGCTCCGCCGTCCACATCTACCTCGAGGTGCGCCGCGGCAACGTCGCGGCGATCGCGCTCTACCGAGGCCTCGGCTTCTACACGCTGAACGTCCGCAAGAAATATTATCCGGACGGGGAGGACGCGATCGAGATGGCCGCACGTATGGACAAGGACAGCGGGGCGATCCTGCCTGGTAAGGACGAGGTCGATCCCACGCGGGCGTGACCCCGCGCGAAGGGTGGAGCGCGCGCGCGCGGAATGACGCAGAATACCCGCAAGCCACGCGCCCGAAGGCGCGGCTCCCCGCCTCACCACCGTCTCTCTCTACCGCCTCTCTACCGCCTCGCGACCAAGGCCTCCACGACAAGAGGGTTGTCCACCGTGCGACCGATGAACGTAAGGCGCCTCGCTTCCCTGGCCACGCTGACCTCCGCGCTCGCGCTCGGCGCGACGTCGAACGCCCAGCCGCGCCCCGCGCCGGCGCCGGGAGGCAGCGCGCCCGCGCCATCGGGGCCGCTCGCCTCCGGGCTCGAGGCCGCCCGCACGACGGACTACGCGCGCGCGGAGAAGGAGCTCGCCGCCATCCGCGGCGCCGACCAGGCCGCGGCGCAGGTCGCGCTCGCGCGCGTGTACCTCGATCAGGGTAAGCACGCCGACGCCGAGCGCGTCGCGCGCGCGCAGCTCGGCGGCGCGCAGGCCGGATTCGCGGCCGCCACGGTCGCCGACATCCTCTTCGCGCAGGGCAAGGCGCAAGACGCCATCAAGCTCCTCGAGCCGCTCAAGGGCACGAGCGGCGCCGCCGGCCGCCGCGTCAAGCTCGCGCTCGGCGAGCTCAAGCTCGCCGTCGGCAAGCGCACCGAAGCCGAAGAGCCTCTGATGAAGATCATCGAGGAGTACAACGACAAGACGATCGCCTCCACCGACGCCGAGGGCCTCGCGATCGTGGGTCGCACGGCGCACCTGCTCCGTAGCCCAAAGGACGCGAACACCGCGTTCAACGAGAGCGAGCGCGTCGACAAGAAGCGCGTCGAGACGCTCCTCTGGCGCGGCGAGCTCTTCCTCGAGAAGTACGACCCGGGCCACGCCGAGGAGGTCGTCAAAGAGGCGCTCGCGATCGCGCCCAAGAACGCGCGCGCGCTCGTCCTGCTCGCGAAGGTGAAGCTCGATCAGGCGCTCGACTTCGACGCCGCCGACAAGCTCGTCGCCGAGGCCCTCGCCGTCGACCCGAAGCGCACGAGCGCCTTCGCCGTGAAGGCCGGCCTCGCGCTCCGCGACATGGATCTGGTCGGCACGGAGAAGGCGATCGCCGCCGGCCTCGCCGTCAACCCGAACGAGCTCGAGCTCCTCAGCCTCAGAGCGACGGCGCGCTTCCTCGCCGACGATCGCGCGGGCTTCGAGCAGGGCAAAAAAGACGTGCTCGCGAAGAACCCCGAGTACGCGCGCTTCTTCCAGATCGCCGCCGAATACGCGGAGTGGGAGCACCGATACGACGACATCGTCGCGATGATGAAGGACGCGACGAAGCTCGATCCCGAGGACGGCCGCGCGTGGGGCGAGCTCGGCCTGACCGAGATGCGCGCCGGAGACGAGAAGGACGGCGTCGACGCGATCAAGCGCGCCTTCGCGAAGGACAGCTTCAACGTCCGCGTCTTCAACACGCTGAACCTGTACGAGAAGACGATCCCGAACGACTACGAGACGATCCCCGAGGGGCCGTTCAAGATCCGCTACGCGAAGGACGAGGCGAAGATCCTCCAGCGCTACGTGCCCAAGCTCCTGAACGAGGCGTTCGGCTCGATGAAGGCGCGCTACGGCTTCGCGCCGACGGTCCCCGTGCAAGTGGAGCTGTACGGGTCGCGTGAGCAGTTCAGCGTGCGCACGAGCGGCCTGCCGAACATCGGCATCCAGGGGGTGTGCTTCGGCCGCGTGCTCGCGGCGATGAGCCCGAAGAGCGAGAGCTTCAACTGGGGCAACGTGCTGTGGCACGAGCTCGGGCACGTCTTCGCGATCCAGCTGTCGAAGAACCACGTGCCGCGCTGGTTCACCGAGGGCCTCAGCGAGTACGAGACGATCGCGCGCCGCCCGGAGTGGCAGCGCGAGCTCGATCCCGAGCTCTACACCGCGCTCGTGAAGAACACGCTTCCGAGCGCGGTCGACATGAACCGCGCGTTCACGCACGCGTCCGACGGCCTCGACGTCACCGTCGCCTATTACGCCGCTAGCCAGATGCTCGTCTTCACCGTCGAGACGTTCGGCATGGCGAAGGTGACGCAGGCGCTGAAGCTCTGGGGCGAGGGTCTGCGCACGCCGGACGTGCTGCAGAAGGCGTTCAGTGTGCCGGCGAGCGACTACGACGCGAAGTTTCGCGCGTGGGCGCTGAAGAAGCTGGCGCGATTCAACGGCCAGTTCGTCTGGAAGGAGCGCGGCAAGCCGCTCGAGGAGGCCCAGAAAGCGCTCACCCTCGCGCCGAACGATCCGAACGCGCACCTCGGCGTCGCGCTCGCGCTCCTGCACGCGCGCAAGATCAGCGAGGCGACCAAGGAGATCGACGCGGCGCTCAAGCTCGACCCGAACCACATGCCGTCGCACTACATCGCCGCGAAGATCGGCGAGGCAAGCAAGGACGTGCCGGCGCAGGAGCTTCACCTCAAGGCGATCCAGAAGGCGGGCGGCGACGGCTACCAGGTGCAGATGGCGCTCGCCGACGTGGCGGAGGCGAAGAAGGACAAACCCGGCATGAAGGCCGCGCTCGAAGCGGCGGCGAAGTTCGATCCGATGCAGTCCGACCCGCTCAAAGGGCTCTTCGATCTCGCGAAAGAAGAGAACCGCGACGCCGATCAGATCGACATCTTGAAGAGGCTCGCCCCGCTCGAGCAGCACGATCGCAAGATCTGGCGGATGCTCCTCGGCAAGCTCGTCGTCGCCAAGCGGTGGGACGAGGCGCGGAAGGTCGGCGAGAGCACGATCTTCGTCGACGTCGAGACCGCGGCGGTCCACGCCGAGTACGCAAAGGCGCTCGGCGCGACGGGCGCGCACGACCAGGCGATGTTCGAGCTCGAGAGCGCGCTCGCGTGCGGGCCAAAGGACAAGGAGGCCGCGGCCATCCACGCGCAGTGGGCCGGCGAAGCGCTCGCGACCAAGAACGCGGCGCTCGCGAAGAAGCACAAAGACGAGGCGCTGCGGCTCGACCCGAACAGCGCCGAGGCCAAGGCGCTGCCGTAATTCGCGAGCCCGCGCGCCGCGCGGGTCGCGCGGGGGCCCCTATTCCCCGGCGAATTTCGTGGTACCCTCAGTCATGCCGCAGCGGATCGTACCCCTCGAGATCATCGAGAAGCTCCCGAAGACCGATCTCCACGTCCACCTCGACGGGAGCCTTCGGCTCTCGACGATCCTGGACATGGCGCAGAAGCAGCGCGTCGAGCTGCCCGCCGACAACGAGGAGGGCCTGCGGAAGGCCATGAACCTCGGGCAAAACTGCGGCTCGCTCGTCGAGTACCTCAAGGCGTTCGACGTCACGCTGCGCGTGATGCAGACGGAGGACTCGCTCACGCGCGCGGCCTACGAGCTGGCGGAGGACGCGGCGAAGGAGAACGTCCGCTACATGGAGGTCCGCTACTCGCCGATGCTCCACACGCGGCGAGGGCTGAAGCTCACCAACGTCGTCGAGGCCGTGCTCGCGGGCCTCCGCGCCGCGCAGCAGTCGCACGGCATCGAGTCGAACGTCATCATCTGCGGCATCCGCAACGTGTCGGCCGAGAGCTCGCTCGAGATGGCGGAGCTCGCCGTCGCGTACAAGAACCGCGGCGTCGTCGGCTACGATCTCGCGGGCGCCGAGTACGATCACCCGGCAAAGCACCACAAGCACGCGTTCCAGCTCGTGCGCGACAACAACATCAACGTCACCATCCACGCCGGCGAGGCCTACGGGCCCGAGTCGATCGCGCAGGCGGTGCACACGTGCGGCGCGCACCGCATCGGCCACGGCTGCCGCCTCCGTGAGGACGGCGACTTGCTCCACTACATCAACGACCACCGCATCCCGCTCGAGTGCTGCCCGTCGTCCAACGTGCAGACCGGCGCGATCCGCGACCTCGCGAGCCATCCGCTGAAGCTCTATTTCAACCTCGGCCTGCGCACGACGGTGAACACCGACAACCGACTCGTCACCGACACGACGGTGTCGAAGGAGCTGTACCTCTGCCAGACGCAGATGGGCCTCAGCTTCCCGGATTTGAAACAGATCGTGCTCTCCGGCTTCAAGAGCGCGTTTCTACCGTTCCACGTGAAGCAGCAGTACCTGCGCAAGGTCAGCGACGAGCTGCGGACGTTCGACGACCAGCACCTCTCGCAGCCGCCGGTGGCCATGCCGACCGGCGCGAAGGAAACGGCGCGCGCGTAGCGGGGCCGCGGGGCCTCGGGGCCGCGCGCGCGCCGGTCTTTCCGTGCGCGCGACGGCGCGCGACGTGCGCGCTACTTACAAACCGAGAAGCCGAGGAGCGAGCCCGAGGGCTGGCACGTCATGCCGCCCGTGCACGTCGCCGGGGTGGCCTTTGGATCGCAGAGCTCGACGAGCGAGTTACCCCCGACCGCGCCGGTGCAGGCCGACCGGCACGACACACTCAGGTAGCCGGTCGACGGGTTGAACTCGCCGCAGCAGTGCTCGCCGGGGCAGTCGGCGGCGTCGTCGCACGCGATCGGGACCCCGGTGCACGTCGCCGTCGCGGGCTTGCACGCGTAGAACGGGGGTTGGCCGCCGCCGAGGCCGTCGGCGCAGCAGACCTGCGCGTCGACGGTGCAGTGGGTGTTGGGGCCGCAGTAGATCCCGGGATCGGGGGGCGGACCGGCATCGCGGCCGCCGCTGGAAGAGCCTCCGCTGGAGGAGCCTCCGCTGGAGGAGCCTCCGCTGGAGGAGCCTCCGCTGGAGGGGCCTCCGCTGGAGGAGCCCCCGCTGGAGGAGCCTCCGCCGGAGGAGCCGGCGTCGGAGCGCCCGTCCCCATCGAACGACGAGCCCTTGTACAGGTCCTCCGAGCCAGACGCACCGCTGCACGCGGCGACGAGGAACGCGAGGGCGATGAGGTGAAGCAGGGTACGGCGCATGGGGTGCTCCCCGGCGGGGTGGCGATCGTTTACGGGTGAATGATCGACCGCGCAAGCCTCAATCGCCGCCGCGACGGAGGCGCCCGGGGCCTCGCGGGGCGAGCAAGGCGCCGTCGGCCGTGCTAAGAGCGCGTCCCCCCGATGGGAATCGCCGCGAACCCGAACCTCGACCTTGCCATGGACGCCCTGGAGTTGGCGGCCCAGACGGCCGAGCGCGGCCAGGCGCCGACGGCCTGGCTGCGGGCGGGGCTCGACGATTTCAGGGTCGCCGCCGCCACGGACGGCGCCGCCGTGCGCGCCCGCCTCGACCGCGTGGTCATGGGCAGCGACCCCGAGCTGGGCCTCGACGCCTTGCTCGCGATCGGTGCGCTCGACGCGCTCTTCCCCGAGGTCCACGCGATGGTCGGCTTCGGCGACGGCGAGTGGCGCCACAAGGACGTGTGGAAACACACGAAGCAGGTCGTCCGCCAGGCGGTGCCGCGCCTCGAGGTCCGCTGGGCCGCGCTCTTCCACGACATCGGCAAGATCAAGACGCGCAGCATCTCGCCCGACGGCAAGGTGCACTTCCTCGGCCACGCCGAGGTCGGCGCGCGCATGTTCGACAAGCTCGATCGCCGCATGCCGATCTTCACGCCGGAGCCGGCGTTGCGCGACACGGTGCGCTTCCTCGTCCTTCACCACCTGCGCGCCAACCAGTACGAGCCGTCGTGGACCGACAGCGCCGTCCGCCGCTTCACGCGCGAGCTCGGCGGTCACCTCGACGATCTGCTGTGCCTCGCGCGCGCGGACATCACGACGAAGCGTCCGGAGAAGAAGCGCCGCGGTCTGTCGCAGATCGAGGAGCTCGCCGGTCGCATCAAGCTGCTCGCCGAGGAGGACGCGAAGGTGCCGCCCTTGCCCGGCGGCGTAGGCGACGCGATCATGAAGGCGTTCGATCTCAAGCCGTCGCGCCTCGTCGGCGACATCAAGCGCGCGCTCGAGGCGCAGATCGCCTCCGGCGAGATCGCCGGCTACCAGGAGAGCGAGGCGTACGTCGAGATCGTGCGGGCGAACAAGGCGCGCTTCGGGCTCTGACGCGCCTGCGCGGGCGCGCCTCCGCGGTCTACGGCGCCTTCTCTTTGGCTGCGCGCTCGTCGATGGCTTTGATGGTCTTGTTGAGCGCGCCGTCGTTGTGCAGGCACGGCCAGCAGTCGCGGCGCCCGAGGAAGCCGCAGCCGCTCGCGGCCTGGTAGCCCTTCAGGATCTGGCTCGTGCGAAAGTCGCCGACCTCCGCCGCGTGATCGAGCAGCTTGTGGATGTCGCACGGCGACTTGTCGGCGGCGGCGCGCACGTCGACGGCGATCTTGAGCTGCTCGCTCCATATCTTGCGGTGGTCCGGCTTCTTCAGGATCTGGCGCGCCTTCGCCTGGCCGCGCGGGTAGTCCTTCACGAGGTAGCCGATGTCGTAGAGCGCGTCCGCGCCGTCGGCGCCCATCTGGTTCTCGAGCAGATCGAACGCCTTCTCCTCCGCCTCGCCCTTGCCGGTGAGCGCGGCGTTGCGGATGTGGATGCGGAGCGCTCGGTCGTGCGCGAAGCCCTTGTCGAGGTCGAGGACGCGCGCGGCCTCCTCCATGGCTTCGGCGGCCCGCTTGGTCGACATGTACGCGTCGACGAGCGCGCGGTGGACGTCCGTTCGGCCGTCGTTGGCCTTCTCGAGCTCGGTCAGCTCGGCGATCGCGGTGCCGTAGTCGCCCTGCTCGACGCGATCGATCGCCGCGCGGATCCGCTTGTCGACGTCCGGGCGGACCGGTGGCGTCTTCGTCGACGCGCTCGGCGTCGTGGACAGCGCCGTCGTCGGCCCGCCGTCCGCGAGGGTGCCGGTCGTCGCGCCGCCGCCGCGCGCGAGGATGCCGACGACGATGGCGACGAGCGCGAGGATGCCCCCCGCGCCGAGGAGGAGCGCGCGCGGCGGCACGTGGAAGCGCGGCGCGGCGCCGTCGGCGAGCTGCGACGCGCCGTCCCCGAGCCCGCGCGCCGTCACGACCGGGCCGGGCGGGACGGGGACGGTCGCGGCGATGAGTTGCCCCGACACCAAGGACGCGCGGAACGGACCGTTCTGCGGCGCGCCGAGATGGTTCGACGGCGGTGCGCCGCCGACGCC
>JAYVXL010000659.1:0-13069 GCA_043785185.1 Myxococcales bacterium | reverse complement strand
GCGAAATCCAGCGCCTCGAGGGCGAGGGCGACGGGCGGAAGGACGCGGCCATCAAGACGTCGCTCGCGTTTGGCGTGATGAGCCAGTACACGTCCTTCCTCGTCCTCGAGAGCGAGGAGGCGTACGCGAAGTACGACATCGCGCGGCAAAACGCGAAGCGTGAGGCGGAAGCGGCGAAGGCCGCCGGCGGCCGCGTCACCGGCGGCGACCTCGAGAACGTCAGCGGGCGCAGCGCGCGCCTCGAGCCCGATCACCTTCAGCCCGGCGATCCGGAGATCCACATCCCCGCCCCGGCCGACGCGCAGAGCGTCGTGATCGTCTTCCCTTTCGGCGAGTCGAAGGTCGCTGCGTGGGAGGGCGGCAGCGTCAACGCATGGACCGTGCGCTTCCTCATCGACAAGGACACGCCCGACGGAACGTACGCGGTGAAGGTCCGCATCACGCACAAAGACGGCGCGCTCGAGGTGCTCGAGCTTCCGTACGTGGTCGACACGAAGAAGCCGAACGTCGACGTCTCGCTGCATCCGGTGCCCGGAAAGCCCGGCACCTACGAGATCCGCGCGTCGCAGGTCGTCACCATGGTCGAAATCCAGGCCGCCAACCCCGGCGTTCGCGGCGCCGTTGGCGAGCTGCGCAAGCGCTACGCGAGCATCCTCACGGACGCGCTGCGCGTCGAGGTGCGGCTGCCCGACGGCGCGACGATGCCGCTCACGGCGATCCGCCTCGGCGAGTTCCGCGGCGTCTGGAAGCCCGCGGCGCCCCTCTCCGGGCCGGTGAGCCTGCACGTCGTCGCGGTCGACCGGGCGATGAACCAGAGCGAATCGGACGTGAGCCTGACCGCAACGCCGGCGGCTCTCGGCGCCGCGAAGTGATGGGCCCGCGCGCGTCGCTCGCGGCTGCGCTCGCGCTTGCGCTCGCCCTCGCGTCGCCGGTCGCGCGCGCCGACGGCGCGGC
Organism: Myxococcales bacterium; assembly: GCA_043785185.1. Lineage (GTDB taxonomy): Bacteria > Myxococcota_A > Polyangia > Polyangiales > Polyangiaceae > JANYHK01. The sequence goes on along the minus strand of JAYVXL010000659.1, from coordinate 12,115 downwards.
GGGGGTGCCGCTCCAGGTGATTACGGCGACCGACGACGTGCGCGCGTGCGTCGTGACGGAGGGTGGCGTGACCCTCGCCGGCACCGCCGGAGGCCTCGCCGTGTACGGCGCAGACCACGCGCTCGCGCAGGTCGTGACGGCGCTCGACGGGCTGCCGGACACGCGCGTTCACGCGCTCCTCGTCGAGGGAAAGACGGTGTGGATCGGCACCGAGCGCGGTCTCGCGAAGGCGACGCTCGATCACGGCCGCGCCGTCCTTACCGCGAGCTTCGCGTCGCCGCCGGTGCGCGCGATCGCGCGCCACGAGCAGGCGCTCTTCGTCGGCACGTGGGGCGGCGGCGTGCAGAGGTTGCTTCAAGAGGAGCGCGGCGGGCGCCTCGCGCGGGTGCCGCAAGACGCGCCGCCCTTCGACGTGCGCACGCGCGTGACCTCGCTCGCCGAATGGAACGGCGCGCTCATCGGCGGGACGGCGGGCGGTGGCCTCGTGCGCCTCACGCCGGGCGCCGCGCAGGTGACGACGTGGACGGGCAGCCGCGCGCCGGCGACGGTCTGGGCGCTCGCGCCGCGCGACGGTCGCCTCTTCATCGGCGCGCTCGAGGGCGCCGTTTCGCTTGGCGCCGCCGGCACCGCGCGCCTCGAAGACGGCGCGGACACGCGGGCGCTCGCGGGCGTGGACGGCGCGATGCTGCTCGGCACGTTCGGCAAGGGCGTCCTCCGCGCGGCTGCGAAGGACGACGCGCCGGGCCCCGCGAGCGACGCGAAATTCGTTCAAGCGCTCGACCCGCGCGGCGCGTGCGTCGGCACGAACGCCGGCGCGTGGGCCTCTGGCGCCCGCCTCGGCGCGCGCGGTTTGCCCGAGAACGACGTCACCGCCATCGCGAAGGACGGTGGGGCGCTCTGGGTCGGCACCTACGAGCGCGGCGTCTCCGTCCTCGAAGGATCCACGTGGCGCCACATCCCGCAGGTCGACGGCCGCGTGAACGGCATCGCCGTCGAGGGCCGCCGCGCGTGGGTCGCGACGGCGCGCGGCCTCACGTCGATCGAAGGCGCCGAGGTCCACACGTACGGCGGCGGCGGCGTACTGCCTTCCTCCGCGGTGCACGCGGTCGTCTCGCTCGCGGGCGGCGGCGTGCTCGTCGGCACCGAGAAGGGCGCGGCGATCGTGAAGGGCGGCGCCGTCACACGCATGGACGACAAGCAGGGGCTGCCGGTGCGCGCCGTCTGGGCCGTGGCCGAGGCCCCCGACGGCGTGCTCCTCCTCGGCACGAGCGCCGGCCTCTACGCCGGCAGGCCTGGCGGTCCGTGGCAGCGCGTCGCGATCGTGACCGGCCACCTGAAGGACGACTGGGTCACCTCGCTCGTGACCGACGGCGCGAGCGTCTTCGTCGGCACCTACAACGCCGGCGTGACGCGCCTCGCGCTCGTGAACGGCAAGCTCGAACCGGGGGAGCACCTCGGCGGCGGGTACGTAAACCCCGCGGGGCTCGCGCTCGCGAACGGCAAGCTCTACGCGGCGACGATGGACGGCCTGCTCGTGCGCGCCGCCCAGGGCCCCAGCGCGTGGCGCGCGCTCGAGGGCGCGCAGCTCGGCAAAGACGTGACGGGCGTGCTCACCGACGGCCACGAGGCGTGGGTCGCGAGCCGACGAGGACTCGTGCGCGCGCGCGTCGAGTAGCGCGGCGCGCTCGCGTGCGATCAGAAAGCGCCGCGACCGCCGCAGCCGGCATTCACGGGCATGAGTTGGAGACGTTCTGCAGGTTGCACGCGCCTGCGTCGCAGCACGCGCCCGCGGGGCAGGACGACGCGCCCCGGCAGTCGATATCGCACGTTTCGCCGCCCAGGCACGTCACCTTGTTCGGGCAGGTGGAGTCTCCGGAGCAGGTGATCGAGGCCGCGTCGGCAGCGGTGCGGATGGCTCCAGTGCATGACCCCGCGCCCGCGCACCTGACGTCGCACGACTGCGTGGCGGCGCACGTGATGGGGGTCTTGCACTGCTGGTCGACACCGGCGCTCGCGTCGACGCCGCACGCGACCGTGCAGCGCGTGCCGTTGCAGGTGATCGGGGCCGGGCACGTCTGCTTGGCCGCGCACTGGACGGTGCAGTCGGCGGCCGTGCAGAGGATGGCGTTCTGGCACTGCTGACTGATGACGGTGCCGCTCGGCACGCCGCAGGTGATCGCGCACGAGGCGCCGCTGCACGCGATTGGGCCAGGGCAAGCCTGGTTGCCGGTGCAGAGGATGCTGCACGACGCCGCCGCGTCGCAGTCGATCCCGCTCTGGCACGACTGACTGCCCGTACAGCGTACGTCGCAAGGGATCTGCGTCGGGCAGACGATCTTGCCGATGCACGCGTTCGGCCTCGAGCAGTCGAATACGCACGCGCCGGCCTCGCACGCGCCGCCTGCCTCGGCGCAGTGCCCGCACGCGGCGGCCGCGTCGAACGGCGGCCCTGCGTCGGCGTCCGCGGCGTTCGCGTCGGCGGGATCGGGCGCGTCCACCACGGCGCCGTCGTTGTCCGCGCCGTCTTTCCCCGCCGCGTCGGGACCGCGACCGTCGCCCGCGGACGTGCTGTCGGCGCCGCCGTCTCCTGCGCCGTCGCCCGCGCCGGGGCCGTCGCCGCTGAGCGAGAGCCCGCACGCGACGGCCGACAGGGCGAGCCACGAGACCGCGAGGACGAACCGAGAACGGCGCACCCTTCCATGATAGCTCCGCCCGCTGTAGAACTCCCGCATGCAAACGACGAGCGATCCCGGGCCCGGGTCCAGCGCGGTCCCCGTCGTCCGCCACGTTCACGTGGACGTCGGCGAGCTGCGCTTGCACTGCGCGGTCGCCGGCCCCGAGGACGGACCGCTCGTCGTGCTCCTCCACGGCTTCCCGGAGTTCTGGTGGTCGTGGCGCCACCAGATCCCCGCGCTCGCCACGGCGGGGTACCGCGTCGTCGCGCCGGACATGCGCGGCTACAACCTCAGCGACAAACCTTACGGCGTAAGCTCGTACCGCATCGAGAAGCTCGTGGGCGACGTGGCCGGCCTCATTCGCGCGCTTGGCCGCGAGAGGGCGCACGTCGTCGGACATGACTGGGGTGCGATCGTCGCGTGGGAGTTCGCGATGCGCCGCCCCGAGATGACGGACCGCCTCGCCGTCCTCAACGTCCCGCACCCGCGCGAGATGGTGAAGGGCCTGCGGCGCGCCGCCCAGCTCCGAAAGAGCTGGTACATCTTTGCGTTCCAGCTCCCCGGCGTGCCGGAGCGCCTCATCGCCAGAAATGACTTCGAGTTCCTGCGCAGGACGTTCAAGGGCTACCCGCGCGCCGACGTCGACAAGTACGTCGAAGCCGCGCGCCGCGCGCGGAACCTGAACGGCCCCATCAACTACTACCGCGCCGCGATGCAGGCCACGCTGCGCGGGCGCGCGCCCGCGTACCGCCCGATCCCGTCGAGCACGCTCGTCATCTGGGGCGAGGACGACGCGTTCCTCGGCAAGGAGATGGCCCACCCGGACGTGCGCTGGGTCCCCGACGTCCGCGTCGAGATGCTGCCGGGCGCGTCGCACTGGGTGCAGCTCGACGCGCCGAACGAGGTCAACGCCCTCCTCCTCGGGCACCTCGGCGCGCCGACGGCGCCCCCGCGGTCATGAGCGCCGCGGCCCGATGAAGATCAGGGTGGGCACGAGCGGCTACGCGTACAAAGAGTGGAAGGGCAGCTTCTACCCCGAGAAGATCAAGCCCGACGCGATGCTCGCCTTCTACGCGTCGCGGTTCCGCGCCGTCGAGATCAATAACTCCTTCTACCGAATGCCGCTCGGCAAGGTCGTCGCGGGTTGGGCGGCGCAGACGCCGGACGACTTCTCCTTCGTGCTCAAAGCGCCGCAGCGCATCACGCACTTCGCGCGCCTGAAGGAGATCGCCGACCCGGTCGCGTTCTTCCTCGAGGTCGCGAGCGAGCTTGGACCGAAGCAGGGGCCGCTGCTCTTTCAGCTGCCGCCGAACTTCAAGAAGGACATGGGCCGCCTCGCCCACCTGCTCGAGCAACTGCCGGCGACGGTGCGCGCGGCGATCGAGTTTCGCAACGCGTCGTGGTTCGACGAGGAGGTCTACGCAGCGCTCCGCGCGCGCGGCGTCGCCCTGTGCGCGGTGGAGAACGAGGAGGGCAAGACGCCGCTCGTGCCGACGGCCCCGTTCGGCTACGTGCGCCTGCGCGAGCTCTCGGCGACGGACGCCGAGCTCGCCGCGTGGGCGACGGCGCTCCGCGCGCAGCCGTGGGGCGAGGCGTGGGTCTTCTTCAAGCACGAGGACGAGGGGCGTGGCGCCGAGCTCGCCGCGCGGCTGCTCGAGATCCTGGCGAAGCCCATCGCGTAGGCGCGTGCGCTTGCGGGGGGCGGGCGTGCGCGAGTTCGCGCCGTCGCGCGCGCCGCGCGTCAGTTGAGCGCGTTGGCCTTCTTCGGCGGGGCGCCGCCGTCGCCGAAGATGGCGTCCCAGTTGCTGCGGTAGCGCGGGGTGGCGACTTGCGCCGGGCCCTTCGCGTCGTCGCCGCGCGCGTCGTGGGTCGGCGCGTACTCGACCTTTACGTCGCAGACGCGCGGCGCACCTTCGCGCGGCGTGAGGCGGATCATCTCTCCGCGCAGCGGCTTGCCGTCGGCGACGGGACGGACCTCCCCGACCTCCATCTTCCCTTGCCGCGCGCGCACGACGCGAACGCCGTCGCCGTCCTCGGTCGGACTGTGCAGGAAGACGACGTCGTGGTCCTGGTCCTCGGACATCTCGCTCATCTAGCGTGCGACACACCGCGCCGGGGCGCAAGCTCCCGCGCGCGAAAGGTCGAAGCGGCAGGCGATCCCAGCGGCCCGTCGCTACGCGCCTTCGCCCGCGCACTTTGCCGAGCCGGGCGCGAGGCGCGCCGCTTGCAAAAATTGTCGCGCATGGTGAAGGGCGCCACGCTCGCGCTCGCTGTCCTCGCGGCGAGCTGCGCGCATTCCCCGCGCCTCTCATTGTCGACGAGCCTCCGGCTCGAAGCCGATACGCACCTGCTCGACCTGTCGCACATCGACGCCACGGAGGACGACTGGATCGTCCGCGTCCTCCTCAAGGACGGCGCGTGCTCGGGCGCGCTCGTCGCGCCGGGCGTCGTGCTCACTGCGCAGCACTGCGTCGTCGCGCACGGGGACGCGCGGGTGAAGCTCCCGCCCGGCGACATGCGCGTGGAGCTCGGCGGCGACTACCTGCCGTGGGGACGCGTCGGCGTCGTCGGCGTCGTCGCCTGCCCATGCTGGAAGGGCGACGCGACCGGCGACGTGGCCGCGCTCGTCCTCGAAGTGCCGCTCCCCCCCGAGGTGCCCACGCGGCCGGTGCGCGTCGTCGGCGAGCCACGCGTGGACGAGGACATCTTCGCCGGCGGTTTCGGCACGCGGGACGGCAGCAAAGCGATCCCGCTCACGTCGTGGTCCGCGCGCACGATCGCGCGCAATCACCGGAGCGGCGTCACGACCGACGTGATGGCCGGCGCGCTCGTCATGAGCGGCCTCGCGCGGCCCGGCGACTCGGGCGGCCCGGTGTGGTCGCGCGACACGGGCGAGATCCTCGGCGTCGTCTCTCGCGGCACCGAAGGCGGGACGGGAAACGGCGCGCCGGCGAGAGCGCGCGAAAGGGCCGAAGGCGGCGAGCGCGTGCTGTACGTGATCGCCGCGCGCGTGGACACCTGCGCCGGCGTCGTCGCGCGCGCCACGGCGATGGCGGAGAGGCAGCCCGAGGGGCGCTGGCCGGTGCCCGTCTGCCGCTGAGCGCGGGCGCGCACGGCGACCGCGCGTCAGCGCACGTACGACGCTCCGTTCACGTCGACCGTCGTGCCCGTCGCGTGGCGGGCGAGGCCGGCGGCGAGGAAGGCCACCACGTTGGCGACGTCCTCCGGCGGCGCGATCTCGCCGAGCGGAATCTCGGCCACGATGCGCGCGGTGCCGTGCTCGCGGTAGTACGCCTCCGGCATCCCGACCGAGACGAAACCGGGCGCGACGCCGTACGCGAGCACGCCGTCCTTGGCGAAGCCGCGCGCGATGCTCTTGGTCAACGCGACGAGGCCACCCTTGGAGGCGGCGTAGGCCATGTACTCGGGGCTGTCGCCCCTGAAGGCCGCGCGGCTGGCGACGTTGACGATGACGCCGCTCGTCCGGCCGCCGCGCGCGCGAAAGTGCTCGATCGCCGCGCGACACAGGTCGGCCGCGGCGACGAGGTTCACTTGGAGCGTCGCGCACCAGGCGGCGTGCCACGCGGCGAGCTCGCCTTCGACGCGGGCTTCCGGCATGGTCGCGGCGTTGTTGACGAGGACGTCGACGCGGCCGGCCGCGGCGATCGCCGCGCGGAAGAGCTCGGTCGGCCCGGCCGCCGTCCCGAGATCGCCCGCGAGCGGAAGCGCGCGTTCGCCGAGCGCGCGCGCGAGGGCGAGCGCGGCCGCCTCGTTCGCGTGGTAGTGGAGCACCACGGTCGCGCCCTGCGCGTGGAGTGTGCGCGCGATGACGGCGCCGATGCCGCCCGACGCGCCGGTGACGAGGCAGACCTTGCCGTGCAGATCGATCATCGCGGCACCTTCTCCTCGGCCAAGTCGAGCGCGTAGAAGCGGTCGCAGCCGAAGTGTCCGGTGCGCCCCATGGCGGCGCCGAGGCGGCGAAATCCGTGTTTTTCGTAGAGCGCGCGGGCGGCGTCCATGCCCGTCAACGTCTCGAGATACATCGTAAGGAAGCCGAACGCCCGCGCGGCGTCGATGCAGCGGCCGAGCAGCGCCTTGCCCTGACCTTTGCCGCGCGCCTCGGGCAAGAAGTACATCTTGCGCAGCTCGCAAACGGGCGCGTCCGCGCCCGCGAGCGGCGCGACGCCGCCTCCGCCCACGACGCGCCCGTCGTCCTCGAGCACGAAGTAAGCGCTGCGCGGCGCCGCGTACGCGACGCTCATCGCGTCCACCTCGGGGTCCATGATCGCGAAGCCGGGGCCGCTCGCGCCGAACGTCGGCATGACCGTGCGAATGATCTCGGCGACGCGCGCGTCGTCGTCCTGCCGGATGGGCCTCAAGATGGGGACGGGCATGGCGGCATCCTACCGCGCCGGCGCGGGGCCGAGCAGCGCGTCGAGGCGGTCGAGCTGCAGGCCCGAGAGGGTGCCGAGCCGCGCGCCGGACCCGTCGAGGACGATGACATAGGGCAGCGACGCGCCGCGCGGGAGGTAGTGGCGCGCGAGGGGGGTGTCCCAATCGCCGATCTCGAGCTTGCGGTACGCGAGATCGCCGCGCACGACGAGCAGGCCGAGCACGTGCGCGTCGAGGTCGCGGCAAGGCGCACACCAGCGCGCGCCGAGCTCGACGACCGTGCGCTTGCCGGGCGTGGCGAGCGCGGCGAGGTCGGGGACGTCCTCGCCGTTCTCCACGACGGCGCGCGCGTCGACGCCGCTCGGCGGGCGCGTCCACGCGACGTAGCTCCCGCGGCCGGCGCCGGGGTGGACGCGGTAATCGGGATCGGCGAGCGCGCGGGCCTCGCCGACGACGTCGACCGACGGGCGCGCGGTCACGGCGAGCTCGGCGCGCCCGAGGTCGAAGCGCGCGCCCACGACGCCCCGCCGCGCGCGGAGCCGCCCCGCGAGGGCGACGCCGGGATCCGCGCTGTCGAGCCCCTCCAGCGAGAGCACGGTCGTGCGCGTCTCGCCGGCGTCCTCGCGCGCGACGCATCCGGTCGCGAGCGCCGCGAACGCGAGCCCGAACACTGCGCGGGCGACGCGGTCCACGGCGGGGAAGCTCCGTCGCGTCACGCGCGCCTCGGGCGCGGCTCCCACGCCGCGTCCGCGCGCGCGGCGCGCACCCGATCGGCGACGTGGAGCAGCGGCGCGTCGCGCAGCCACCGACGCTGCACCTCGTCGGGCGCGCTCGCCCAGTGCGCCGACGCGTCGGCGAGCGTTCCGCGCACCCCGCTCAAGACGCCGGCGAGCGCGACGTGCACGCCGCGATCGAGCGGCGGCGCCGCGCCCAGCGTGACGAGCGCCGCGAGGTGGCCGAGGAGCTCCTCGATCGTCTCTCGCGCAAACCCGTACGCGCGCCCGGTGCGCACGACGTAGCCGATGGCGGCCGAGAGCACGTGCACGTCCTCGATGGTGCGGAACGGCTTCAGGTACGCGTCGTAGCCGTCACCGGGGAGCACCTCCTCGGGCGCGACGCGCACGTCGTCGAAGCGCACGGCGGTGTGCGCGATCTCCGGCGCGAACGGCGTCGTCGTCGGCGCGCCGAGGTGCACGCCCGGACGGCCGACGGGCAGCGCGACGACGCGCAAGGCGTTCTTGCCGTTCTCCTCGCCGACGCTGGCCACGACGAGCATCGTCTCGGCGACGCCGGCGAGCGTCGCCCACGTCTTTTCCCCCGTCAGGCCCAGCGCGCCGTCCGCGCGCGGGCCGAGGCGCGTCAGGATCGCGCGCGGGTGCGCGCCGCCCGCCTCCGTCGCGCAGAGGCACGCGCGGCCGACGCCGGGCACGAGCTGGCCCATCGCCGCGAGGTACCCGCCGGCGAACGCGTAACCGAGGCGGTCGGCGAGCGCGCCCGAGAGCGCCGCGCGCTCGACCGTGCTCACCGCGGCGGGCACCGCGGAGATGCGCGCGAGGTACGCTGCGAGATCCGCCGACTCCGGCGGCGGGCTCGCCTCCGCGAGGAGCGCGCCGAGCGTCGCGCTCACGGCGCGCGTCGCCCGAGCGCCTCCGCCCGCGCGGCGAGCGCGTGGCGGGCGACGTCGGCGACGCCCACGCCCTCGCGGCACTGCGTGAACACCATCGGCCCGCCCTGCCGCATCCGCTCGCCGTCGCGCCGCATCACCTCGAGGCTCGCGCCGACGTGCGGCGCCAGATCGATCTTGTTGACGACGAGCAGATCGCTCTGCGTGATCCCGGGTCCGCCCTTGCGCGGCACCTTGTCCCCGCCGGCGACGTCGATGACGTAAATGGTGTAGTCGACGAGCTCGCGGCTGAACTGGGCGGCGAGGTTGTCGCCGCCGCTCTCGAGTAGGAGCAGCTCCGGCCCGGCGTCGAGGTGCAGCTGCTCGAGCGCGTCGAGGTTGTGGCTGATGTCTTCGCGGATCGCGGCGTGCGGGCAACCGCCCGTCTCGACCGCGCGAATGCGCGCGTGCGGGAGCGCGTCGTTTCGCTGGAGGAACTCGGCGTCCTCGCGCGTGAAGATGTCATTCGTCACGACGCCGAGGCGCAGCTCGTCGCGCAGGCGCTTGCACAGCGCGAGGACGAGCGCCGTCTTGCCGCTCCCCACGGGCCCTCCGATGCCGACGGTGAACGCGCGGCGGCTGAAGTCGCGCGGTCGCGCGGTCGCGCGGTCGCGGAAGAGGCCCGGGTGCGCCAAGTGTTCGTGCTCGTGCTCGTGCCCGTGGTCGTGCGCGTGCGGGTGCGGGTGACCGGGGTCGTGCGGGGGGTCGTGGTCGTGCGGCATGCGATCCTCGGGAGCCTCAGGACTGGAAGAGACGCGAATAGAGGCGATCGTGCGTCGCGCCGAACAGCTCGAGGAGCGGCGCGGTCTGGTGCGCGTCCTCCGGCGCCATCGCGCCGCACGCGCGCGCCACGCGCTCGAGCGTCGGCGCGCGCTCGTGCACGAGGCGCTGCGCCTCGTGGGGGCCGGCGAGGCCGAGGCGCACGGCCGCGGAGGCGACGCCGCGGAGCACGCCGTGCAAGTGGAGAGCGAGCGCGTCCTCGCGCGCGACGCCGAGCGCCCGCGTCGCCGCGCCGACCACGGGCGCGAGGTGCGCGGCGACCGCGCGCGTGCGGCACGCCTCGTCGAGCCCCGCGAGCGCGGGGTCCGGAAAGACGCGCGCGCACGTCGCCGCGAACGCCCGGCCCTGCGTGCGGCTCGCGCGGTTGGCGACGTGGCTCGTGAGCAGCGCGTCGTGCGCGGCGTCGAGCGCGGCGAGCTGCTCCGGCGCGTCGTGCGCGGCGCCGACGAACGGGAGCGCCAGGTTCCCTGCTTGGACGAGCGCATCGTCCACGAACGCGGCGAGCTCCGCCGCGGTCGTGAGCTCGCCGAGCGCCGCCGCGGCCTCGAGCCCGGACGAGTGCGCGAACCCGCCGGTGGGGAACGCCGAGTCCGCGAGCTGAAGGACGAGCCAGTTCACGGGCAGGAGTGTATCCGAAGAGGGCCGAGCGGCTAGCGTACGGCTACGGTGCGTCAGAAGAGGCTGTACCGCTGCGCCAGCGGGAGCACGCTCGCCGGCGCGCACGTCAGGCGCTCGCCGTCGGCCCGCACCTGGTAGGTCTCCGGATCGATCTCGAGCTTCGGCAGCGCGTTGTTCAGCTTCATGTGGCGCTTGCCGAGGCCTCGGCAGCCGCGCACGATCGAGAATTGCTTCTTGAGCCCAAGCTCGCGCACGCGCCCTTCCCGCCACGCGCGCTCCGAGATGAACGCGAGGCACGTCGGCCCCATCGCGCTCCCCTTCGCCGCGAACATCGGGCGCATCCACCGCGGCTGCGGCGTCGGGATGGAGGCGTTCGCGTCGCCCATCTGCGCCCACGCGACGAACCCGCCTTTGAGCACCAGCTCCGGCCGAATCCCGAAGAACGCCGGGTTCCAGAGCACGAGGTCGGCGAGCTTGCCGACCTCGACGGAGCCGATGTCGTGGGACAGACCGTGCGCGATCGCCGGGTTGATCGTGTACTTCGCGACGTAGCGGCGGATGCGGTTGTTGTCGTTCTCCCCGCGCTCCGACGGCAGGCGCCCGCGCTGCTCCCGCATCTTGTGCGCCGTCTGCCACGTGCGCGTGATGACCTCGCCGACGCGCCCCATCGCCTGACTGTCGCTCGAGATGATGCTGAGCGCGCCGAGGTCGTGGAGGATGTCCTCCGCGGCGATCGTCTCGCCGCGGATGCGGCTCTCGGCGAACGCGACGTCCTCGGGAATCTCGCGGTCGAGGTGGTGGCAGACCATGAGCATGTCGAGGTGCTCGTCGAGGGTATTTACAGTGTAAGGTCGCGTCGGGTTCGTCGAGCTGGGGATGACGTTCGGCTCGCCGCACACGCGCAGGATGTCCGGCGCGTGCCCGCCGCCGGCGCCTTCGGTGTGGTAGGTGTGAATCGTCCGGCCCTTGAACGCGGCGATCGTGTCGCCCACGTAGCCCGACTCGTTGAGGGTGTCGGTGTGGATCGTGACCTGCACGTCCTCCTCCTCCGCGACGCCGAGGCAGCAGTCGATCGCTTCGGGCGTCGTGCCCCAATCCTCGTGGAGCTTCAGCCCGATGGCGCCCGCGCGGATTTGATCGACGAGGCCGTTGGGCATCGACGAGTTGCCCTTGCCGGTGAGCCCGACGTTGAGCGGGAGGCCGTCGGTCGCCTGGAGCATCAGCTCGATGTGGCGGGCGCCGGGCGTGCAGGTGGTCGCGTTGGTGCCGGTGGTCGGCCCCGTGCCGCCGCCCACGAACGTCGTGACGCCGCTCGCGAGCGCCTCGTCGGCCTGCTGCGGGCAGATGAAGTGCACGTGCGTGTCGACGCCGCCCGCCGTCACGATCATCCCCTCCGCGCTGATCGCCTCGGTCGTGACGCCGACGATCATCGACGGGCCGACGCCGATCATCACCTGCGGGTTGCCGGCCTTGCCGATGCCGACGATGCGCCCCTTCTTCACGCCGATGTCGGCTTTGTAGATGCCGGTCCAGTCGACGATGAGCGCGTTGGTGATGACGAGGTCGAGCGCGTCGGAGTCGTCGGCTCCCGCGAACTGGCCCATGCGATCGCGCAGGACCTTGCCGCCGCCGAACTTGCACTCGTCGCCGTACGTCGCCGTGTCGCTCTCGACCTCGGCGACGAGCGCGGTGTCGCCGAGGCGGACGCGGTCGCCGACGGTGGGGCCGTAGATGTCCGCGTAGTGGCGGCGCTTCATGACGTAGCTCACGGGGCACCCTCGCGCTTTTCGGGCGCGCGCGGGGCCCCGCGGCGGCGTCCGGCGACGAGCTGCACCGTCTTGGTGTCGCCTGGCTCGAACCGAACGGCGGTGCCGGCCGGGATGTCGAGGCGCATGCCCATGGCGGCCGCCCGATCGAAGGTGAGCGCGCGGTTCACCTCCGTGAAGTGAAAGTGGCTTCCGACCTGGATGGGGCGGTCACCGGTGTT
>JAYVXL010000658.1:0-4147 GCA_043785185.1 Myxococcales bacterium | reverse complement strand
ATCTTCCTATCCACACCGCACGTGAACGGGAACGGGGATCGCGGGGCGTTGACCTCGCCGCGCTCGGGCTCGCGCTCGCGTCTGCTGCCCGGCATGGGCGCGCGCGCGGCGGGGGCGGCGGTCGCGGTCTGGCTCTTCGCGCTCGCCGCGCTCCATCGCCCCGGCGGCGTCACGAGCCTCGCCACGAGCTACTGGCTTCGCCCGCGCGACCCGCGCGGGCGGGTTGCGCGGGGGCCGGCCGGGGGGTAAACGAAGGGGTCCCATGCGCGCGGCTGTCGCCATTTTCCCCGGCCTGAACGCCGACGCCGAGATGCTTCGCACCCTCCGCGACGTCTGCGGCGTCGCGACGAGCGTGATCTGGCACACGGAGACGTCGCTTCCCGCCGGCACCGACCTCGTCGCGATACCCGGCGGCTTCAGTTACGGGGATTATCTGAGGTGTGGCGCCATCGCAAAGACGAGCCCCCTCATGCGCGCCATCGCGGCCCACGCGGCGCGCGGCGGGCTCGTGCTCGGCGTCTGCAACGGCTTCCAGATCCTCACCGAGGCCGGCCTCTTGCCGGGCGCGCTCACACGCAACCTGCACATGCGCTTCGAGTGCGGTGACGTGCGGGTGAAGGTGACCGCCGAGGGGCCGTTCACGGGCGCCGTTGGCGCCGAGTGGCGGCTGCCGATCGCGCACGCCGAAGGGCGGTACCAGGCGACGCCGGAGGTGCTCGCGCGCCTCGCCGGCGAAGGGCAGGTCGCGCTTCGTTACGTCGCGAACCCCAACGGCTCCGTCGACGACATCGCCGGCATCTACGGCGGACCGCGCAAGAACGTGTTCGGCCTCATGCCGCACCCGGAGCGCATGAGCGAGGACGCGCAGGGCGGGCATGATGGTCGGGTGCTCTTCGAGCGCGTCCTCTCACGAGCGAGCTGAATTCATGAAAAATTGGGGAAGCCTTACGGCGGCGGGACTTCTGGTCGCCGCGGCGGTCCACTGTGGTCGCACGGGCCTTCTCGGCCTCGACGAAGCGCCGATCGACACGACCGACGACGCCGGCGCTCCGCCCGGGACGCCCGACGCCGCCGCGCCCGACGCGCGCGACGACGGGAGCACGACCCCCGCCGGCTTCGTGAAGGTCGGCGACGCCGAGGTCCCCAACGATCAGCAAATCGCCGCGGGCGAGGCGCACGCGTGCCTGCGCACGACGAAGGGTGAGGTCTTCTGCTGGGGCTCCAACGAGCTCGGGCAGCTCGGCGACGGCACGCTGGAGAACCGCGCCTTCGCCAAGCGCGTCGAGGGGCTCCCGTACATCGTCCGCGTCACCGGCGGGACGCACCACACGTGCGCGCTCGATCAAAGCGGCGCGCTGTGGTGCTGGGGCGGCAATACCCAAGGCGAGATGGGCCAGGGGACGATGGGGCGCGACGCCCTCTTGAAACCGACGAAGCTGGCGTTGCCCCCGGTCATCGGCATCAGCGGCGGCGGTTATCACACGTGCGCGTACGACTCGAACGGCGCCGCCTACTGCTGGGGGCGCAACATCTGGGGCGAGTGCGGTCCCTTGAACGACGCGAACGTCCTCACGCCCAAGAAGGTGCCCCAGCTGGACGCCGTGATCGACATCGGCGCCGGCACGGACCACACGTGCGCGGTCATGGCCGATCGCACCGTCCGGTGCTGGGGGCGCAACAACGACGGCCAGATCGGCAACGCGACGTCGGGTGGCGCCGAGATCACCCCGGTCGCCGCCGTCGGCGTCCAGAACGCGCTCACCGTCTTCGCGGGAGACGACCACACCTGCATCGTCCTGCTCAACGGCTCGATGCAATGCTGGGGCGACAACGAGAACGGCGAGCTCGGCTCCGGGGTCGCGCAATTCGCCAACAAGGCGCTCCCCGTCGTCGGCATCAGCGACGGCTACCAGGGCGGCGGCGGGCGCGAGCACACGTGCGTCGCGGCGCAGTCGGGCGGCGTGTACTGCTGGGGAGCGAACACCTCGTGTCAGGTCGGCAACACCGGCGTCCTCTGCGGCCAGGGCGGCGGCATCGCGACTGTGGCATCGCGTGTCGGCGTCGACGACGCGCGCTGGGTCGCGACCGGCGAGACGTTCTCGTGCGCCGCCCACAAGGCGAAGGGCGCGATGTGCTGGGGCTCGAACGACCGCGGCCAGCTCGGCCAAGGGGTCATGGACGATCTGGGCCCGAAACCTGGCATTCCGAGCGAGGTCCAGGGCCTCTAGCCCGGATGTGCTAGGACGAGCCGCGTCGCCACGACTGCGTTGGCACCCCGCCCTGGCGACGCGGCCCGAGATGGATCTCCTCTACTTCGTCCTCCTGATCAGCATCCTGATCTTCGTGCACGAGCTGGGGCACTTCGCGTTCGCGAAGATCTTCGGCGTCAAGGTGATCACGTTCTCGATCGGCTTCGGGCCGAAGCTCGTGAAGCTGCGCGGCAAGGAGACGGAGTATTGCATCGGCCTCTTTCCGCTCGGCGGCTTCGTGAAGATGCTCGAGGAGGCGCGCGGCGCCGAGCCCGTCCTCCCTGAGGAGAAGAAGCGCACGTTCGAGGCGCAGGCGCTGTGGAAGCGCATCGTCATCGTGCTCGCCGGGCCGGCGATGAACGTCCTCTTCCCGATCGTCCTCTACACGAGCGTCTACCTCGAGGACCGGTGGCTGACGCCGCCGACGGTGGGCGTCGTCGTCCCGGGCAAGCCGGCCGACGGCAAGCTCTTGCCGGGCGACGTCATCCAGTCGGTGGACGGCGCGCATGTGTCGAGCTTCCCCGAGGTGCAGCGCATCGTCGCGTCGCGCGCGGGCATGCCGATGAAGATCGCCGTGCTGCGCGACGGGCGCGCCGTGGAGGTCTCGCTCACGCCCGCCGACGAGATTGAGCCCGTCGAGCCGGCGGAGCTCGAGATGGTCGAGCACGTCGGCCGCATCGGCTTCATGCCGAGCTTTCCCGCGCCGGTCCTCGGCGTGCCTCGCACCGACTCGCCGGCCTATCGCGCGGGGCTGCGCACGTTCGATCGCGTCACCGCGATCAACGGACGCAAGGTCGAGCGCTTCGTCGATCTCGTGGCGACGCTCGCCCTGAACCGCGGCGACACCGTCGCCATCTCGTACCTCCGCCCCGTCCCCGTCCCGCAGGCGCTCGGCGGCCTCTGCGACATCGCCGTGATGGATCCCGGCGTCGCGACGCTGACGCCGCTCGCGCCCGGCGCCGCGCGCGAGCCGGGCGACGCCGCGGCGCGCGAAAAGGACGTGCTGCTCCGTACCGGTATCGAGTCGAGCGATCTCTACGCGGCGTTCGTGCCGGAGGGCTCGAGCGAGTGGCGGGCGGGCCTGCGCGCCGGAGACCGGATCACGACGCTCGACGGCGCGCCGGAGCGGCTCTGGAAGTCGATGAACGGCGAGCTCATGGCCGGCGCGAGCCGCACGCACGCGCTCGAGTGGACGCGCGCGGGCGAGCCGATGGCCGGCACGCTCCAACTGCGCAAGGAGCAGTGGGACGACGAGATCGGCCAGCACTACGAGCGCTACGTCTTCCGCACGACCCACTGGACGCCGAACGCGCCCGACGCGCTCGTCGAGAACCCCAGCCTCTACACCCACGCCCTCCGCGGCGGCGTCACCGAGACGCTGCGGGTCATCAAGTTCATCGGCATCGGCCTTCTCCGGCTGGTGCAGGGGCGCGTGAGCATCGCGACGGTCAGCGGGCCCATCACCATCTACGACGTCGCCGGCCAAGCCGGCGCCCGCGGCGCGACGTACTTCATCTGGGCGATGGCGCTCATCTCCGTGAACCTCGGCCTCGTCAACCTCTTGCCCATCCCTGTCCTCGACGGAGGGCACCTGTTCTTCTTCCTCGTCGAGGCGGTGCGTCGACGGCCCATCTCGCTGCGCGCGCGCGAGGTCGCGAGCCTCGTCGGCGTGAGCGTGCTCGTCGTGCTGATGCTCATCGCGTTCAAGAACGACGTGGAGCGCCGGTGGGACGTCATCCGGGGCGAGATCCACGAGATTTTCGGCTGATTTTAGCGCCAAAACCCGTGGCACTCGGCGCGGCCGTGTGCCACAACGCCACACGAACGATGGTTGGCATTCCGCGAGGCTGGTTTCCCGCGAGCGTGGCGATCATGCTCGGCGTCGGAGTCGTGGCGGC
>JAYVXL010000657.1:0-4162 GCA_043785185.1 Myxococcales bacterium | reverse complement strand
CGCTGTCCACGAGCGACTTCGCGTAGCCGGGGGCGAAGTTGCTCACGGACGCCGCGACGCCGCTCGTCCAGTAGACGGTGACGACCTGCGCGTTCGAGATGACGGGGCCGCCGCAGTACGTCACGACGCCGCACTGGGTGTCGGTGCCGAAGACGTTGCGATCGGTCGTCGGCGATGGCGCCGCTGCGGCCGTCGCGTGCGCCGCGGCGCCGCCAATTGGGACGATGCCGTAGCGACCCGCGAGCGCGTCGCCTCCTGCGAGCATCGACGCGAGTCCACAGGCCACCACGAACGAACGCATCACCCCGCGGGACGTTGAGCGCATCGAGCCTCCATTCCGGATGCACTCTGCGCGAGGGAGGCGGAGTGACAACCGTTTTCGCGCGACGTTGGCCCTTTTTCGCGTCTCGTCGGCGGGAGGGAGAATCTTCCGCCGTCACCGCATGCGCCTGCGCGTCAGACGGCGGCAGAACCGCCGTCGCTTCGCACGAAGGCGAGCACGTCCTGTGCGGTGAGGCGCTGGTGCGCGACGTCGGGGCGTTCCTCTTGCGTGACCATGAAGCTGAACTTGAGGATCTTCACGCTGTACGCGCGGCCGGTCGCGCTCTTCACGCGCAGCTCGGGGTATCCGTGCGGCGCCGGCCGCCCGAACGTGAGGCCGGCGTTGGTGAACGCTTCGACGAGCTCGTCGACGAGAGGCATAGAACGAGTGTATCCCGGCCCTGGGCGGCCGGGATACCGTGGCCTCCCAGGGAGACGCCATGAACCTTCGCACCTCGCTTTCCGTCGCGTACCTCGCGCTCGCCGCCGCGTGCTCGACCAGCAGCTCCTCCTCGCCCGTGAGACCGAGCGACGGCGGAGCGGGCGACGGCGGCGGCGCGACGCCGATGGCCAAAGCCGCGGGCGACGCCGCGAACGCGTACTGCGCGCGGGTGCAGGCGTGCGCGCCGGCGCTCTTCGCGATCGGCTACGGCGACACGGCGACGTGCGTGACGACGTTCGCGGGCGACCTCGCGCGCGCGCTCGCGGCGCCCGGCGTGACCGAGACGGCGGCGCAGGTCGAGGCGTGCGCGACGGCGTTCGCGCAGGTGTCGTGCGGAGACCTCCTCGGTCGCAAGCCCGTGGACGCGTGCAAGCCCTCGGCCGGAACGCTCGCCGACGGCGCGGCGTGCGGCGCCGACGGGCAGTGCGCGGGCGCGCGGTGCAAGGTCGCGCTCGGTCAGGTGTGCGGCACGTGCACCACGCGCGCAGGGGCGGGCGCGGCGTGCGGCGTCGACGACGACTGCGGCGACGGCATGCTCTGCCTCGTCGGCAAGTGCGCCGCCTACGGCGTGGAGAGGGCCACGTGCGACGCGACGCACCCGTGCCGGCCCGACCTGTCGTGCACCGGCGGCGCGTGCGGCGCGCCCGGCGCGGCCGGCGCGGCGTGCACGGGCAACGAGCAGTGCGGCAGCGCCGCTGGCGTCGTGTGCAACCCGCAGTCGAAGAAATGCGACACGCTCGTCTACGGCAGCGCGGGCGCGCCGTGCGGCTTCGTCGGCGGCAAGGTCGCCACGTGCACCGGCGGCTCGGCGTGCGTGCAGATCCAAACGCCGTCCTACGTCGGGAAATGCGCCGCGCTCGCCGTCCCCGGCGCGGCGTGCGACACCGCGAACGGCCCGGTGTGCGGCTCCGGCGCGGTCTGCGTCTGCGCGTCGAACGTGGACGGCGGCTGCGCCGGCACGTGCCGGACGCGCGATCCCGCCGCGTGCCACTGAGCGCGCACCGCGTCTGACGCATGCCCGTCCATCCCACCGCGTACCGCCCCGCGCCGCGCATCACCGAGCTCGGCGACGGCTTCTATGACGAGGTCGCGCCTGCGCGCTTTCCCGAGCACGTGCTCCGCTATCGGGACGCGCGGTGGGCGGCGCGCGTCGGCCTCGCGACGCTGGACGCCGCCGAGTGGGAGGCGGCGTTCGCGCGCTTCGTGCCGCTGCCGGCAAATCTCGCGCGCCCGCTCGCGCTCCGCTACCACGGGCACCAGTTCGACGTGTACAACCCGGACCTCGGCGACGGGCGCGGCTTTCTCTTCGCGCAGCTCGAGGACGACCGCGGCCGCCTGCTCGACCTCGGCACGAAGGGCAGCGGGACGACGCCCTGGTCGCGCGGCGGCGACGGGCGGCTGACGCTGAAGGGCGGCGTGCGCGAGGTCCTGGCGACGGCGATGCTCGAGGCGCTCGGCGTGCGGACGAGCGTGTCGTTCAGCCTGTTCGAGACCGGCGAGCGCCTCACGCGCGGCGACGAGCCGTCCCCCACCCGCTCGAGCGTGCTCGTTCGCCTCGGCCACTCGCACCTTCGCTTCGGGACGTTCCAGCGCCTCGCGCACGCGGGCGACGCCGCGCGCATGACGAAGCTCACGGAGCACTGCGTCCAGCGCTACGCCCCGCACCTCAGAGGCGCCCGCGACCTGCCGGACGCTTTCTTCCGCCACGCCGTGGAGAACAGCGCCGCGCTCGCCGCGAGCTACATGGTCGCGGGCTTCGTCCACGGCGTCCTCAACTCCGACAACATGACGGTGACGGGCGAGAGCATCGACTACGGGCCGTACCGCTTCGCGCCGACGTACGATCTCGGCTTGGTCGCTGCGTATTTCGATCACGGCGGGCTCTACGCGTACGGGCAGCAGCCGCGCGCGATCTTCCGCAACGTGCTGCGCCTCGGCGGCGCGCTTCGCACGATCGCCCCCGACCTCGCGCTCGGCGCCGCCGCCGCGGCGTTCGAAGAGGCGCTCGCGCGGGAGACGCGCGCGCGGCTCGTGCGGCGGCTCGGCCTCACGGCGCACGGCGACGCCGACGAGGCGCTCGCGGACGCGACGTTCGAGCTCCTCGCGGCGAGCAAGGTCGGCATGGACCGCTTCTTCTTCGATCTGCACGGCGGCATCGCGCGCGTCCCCCGCGCGCTCGAAGGGCCCGCCGCGGCGGCGTACCGCGGACCGCGCTGGGACGCGTTCGTACGCCTGCTCGAGCTCTACGCGCCGGCGCCGACGGCTCCCGGGCGCGAAGGCGCGGCGCGGTACCTCGAGGGCGACGCGCCGTGCGCGCTCCTCATCGACGAAATCGAGGCGATCTGGGCGGCGATCGCCGCGAACGACGACTGGGGGCCGTTCGAGGACAAGCTGCTCTCGATCCGCGCGATGGGCGACGCGCTCGGCCTGTCGCCGGCGCACGCGGAGGCCGCGCCGTGACGAGCTCGGTCGAAGAGCGCGTCGCGAAGCACCTCGCCGTCGTGACGGGCCAGGCGCGGGCCATCGCCGCGCAGGCGCTCGGCCCCGAGCGGACCGCCGAGGGGCTCGGAGCCGCGGTCGCTCTCCTCTATTCGTACGAGGAGCAGACGAAGGGCGCGCTCGTCCAGGCGCTCGCGCGCGATCCGAAGTGCTTGCCGGTCTGCGCGCCGGGCTGCGCGTATTGCTGCCACCTCGTCGTCTTCGCGTCGGTGCCCGAGCTCCTCGCGCTGGCGGCGCACCTGCGCGCGGCGCTCTCGCCCGCGGAGCTCGAGGAGAGGACGCGCGCGATCACGGACGCGGCCTTGGCCGTCGCCGACCTGGATCAGGCTGCGCGCGCGGCGAGCAAGCGACCTTGCCCGCTGCTCGACGTGCCGTCGGGCCAGTGCACCGCCTACGCGGCGCGGCCGCTCGCGTGCCGCGCGTACAACTCGTGCGACGCGGCGACGTGCGCGCGCGCGTTCGACGAGGCGCTCACGCGCTGGGAGGTGCCCGTCGATCTCTTCCAGCTCACCGTCGGGCGCAACGTGCGCGCGGGGCTGCTCGCCGCCGCGCACGCGGCCGGGCTCGATCCGGGGCCGTTCGAGCTGTCCGTCGGCCTCGCGCTCGCGCTCCGGACGAAAGACGCGGAGGCGCGCTGGCTCGCCGGCGAGCCCATCTTCGCCGCCGCGGAGACGCGAATCGGCCGGCAGCGGCGCGCCGAGTGGCGGGCGGCGCTCGAAGGCGGCGACGCGCCGGGCGTGGATTGACCGAGAAGGCGTGTTCACGCCACGTGAGAACCGAAGAGAAGGCGATGCTGCCGATGACGAGGGAGGAGCGCGCGCACCTCGCCGCGTCCACCGCCGTCGGCATTGCCGAGACAACGCGCGGGCCGGTTCGCCCGTCTTGTGGCTCTGGCTCCGA
>JAYVXL010000656.1:0-4181 GCA_043785185.1 Myxococcales bacterium | reverse complement strand
GCGGCGCCGAGCGCATGCTCGTCGACCTCGCCGGGCGGCCGGACGCTTCGGGCGCCGACCACGTCATCGCCCTCATGACCCCCGAGCCGGCGCTCGCGCGGCTCTTCGCGGACGCCGGCCTCGCCGTCCGCGATCGCGGCCGCGTGCGCGAGAACGCTGCGGCGTACTTGTGGCGCTCGCTCGGGCCGCTCGACGCCGGGTGGCTCGCGCGCGTTCTGAGGGACGAGCGGGCGACGGCGGCGCACTTGCACACGTTCGCGTCGCACGTCGTCGGGACGCGCGCCGCGCGGAGCGCGGGCGTGCCCGTCGTGCGGACGGAGCACTCGATCCGCGTGTACACCGATCCGAGCTGCTGGCCGTTCTCGCGCTGGTCGCTCCGGCGCACCGACCAGACCGTAGCCATCAGCCGCCACGTGCGGGACGTCGCGCGCGCGCGCGCGCCGTGGCTCGAGCGGCTGCGCGTCATCCACAACGGCGTCGACACCGCGCGCTTCGCGCCCGACAAAGCCGGCGCGCGGGCGCGGGCGCCGGGCGAGCCCTTGCGCTTCTCGCTCGTCGCGCGCCTCGAGCCGCGCAAGGGGGTCGACGTGGCGCTGAACGCGCTCGGGCGCGTGCCCGGCGCGACGCTCGATATCGTCGGCGACGGCGAGCTGCGCTCGGCGCTCGAGGCGCAGGCCGCGGCGCTCGGCGCGCGCGTGAAGTTCCACGGCCACCTCGACGACGTGCGCCCCGTCCACGCCGCGTGCGACGTCGTCTTATGCAGCTCGCGCCAGGAAGGGCTCGGCATCGCGCTGCTCGAGGGCATGGCGATGGGCAAGCCCGTCGTGTCGGTCCCGGTCGGCGGCGTGCCGGAGATCGTCGACCAAGGCGTCACCGGCTGGCTCGCGTCCGCGCCGACGGCGGAGGCGCTCGCCGACGCGATGCTCTCCGCCGCGGCGCAGTCGGGCCGCCTCGCGCAGATGGGCGACGCGGCGCGCGCGCGCGCGGTCGGCTCCTTTTCGATCGAGTCGATGTGCCGCGCGTACGGCGAGGTCTACGCGGGCGCGCGCGTGACGCGGTAGACTCGCGGCGTGAGCCCCCGAGATCCCTCCGTCCTCGCGTTGGCCTTTGCGCTCGCCGCCTGCGGCGGCGCCGCGGCCCCTGCCCCGCCCGCCGCCGGCCCTGCCGAGCACGCCGCAGCCCCGGTCGCGCCCAACGGCGCGACGACCGCCACCACGACGGGCACGGCCGCCGCGCCGCCCCCGCTCGCGCCGCTCGACGACGCGGCGATCGCGCGCCTCGCGGCCTCGCCGGTGGCGCTCCGCTCGAACGTCGTCCCGCCGGGAAAATCCGAGCGCTACGGCCACGCCGAGATCATCATCCACGGCCCGCCCGACGACGTGCGCAGCGTCCTCCTCGCGTTCGGCCACTACAAGGACATCGTCCCCCGCAAGTTCAAGAACGCGCACGTCGTCGGCAAGGAGAATGGCCGAACGGATCTCTCGATGCAGGTCCCGATCCTGCGCGGGATGATCACGCTCTCGTACGTCCTCCGCTTCGCGCCCATCGTCCCGACCGCCGACGGCGAGCGCCTCGAGGGGACGTTCGTGAAGGGCAACGTCAAGGACGCGAACATCGTGATGACGATGCGCGGCGTGACGCCGACCTCGACGCTCCTCAAGTGCGATCTGCTCATCCTGCCGAAGGTGCCGGCGCCGCAGTCGGCCGTGGACGAAGAGCTGCGCGACGCCGCGGGCGACGCGCTCGACGGCATCAAGCTGCGGGTGGAGCAGCCGAGCGCATCCCCGCCGCTAGCGCCCTCGTGAGCGCGCCGAAGCTCGCGGCGTCGAAGCTCGACCCCGACGACAGCCAGTCGTTGTGGTCCGAGCCTCGTCCGCCGCGGAAGTGGCCGAGCACGTCGAGGTGGTCGGCGTAGCCCGCCCACGCGACTTTTCCCCATATCTGCGAGCGCAGCGGCACGACGCCGTCGTTCGCGCGCGCGCCGGGCGCCCGGCCGAAGGCGCGCTCGAGGGTCGCCTCGTTCTCCGCGCCGGCGTGGTGCGCAGCGCACGGGTAGCGCTCGTCGAGGCGTGCGGTCACCGCGTAGAGGGCCGTGAAGATCGCGTGCGAGACCGTCACCCACGGCCGGATCACCGTCTTGGCGAGGCCGATCGGCGACGGCGGCGGGGCCATCGACGCGGTCGACTGGTAGAGGATTCCAGGGCGGTCCTCGATGCCCGCCTGGAAGAGGTCCATCGCCTCGGGCGTCAGCTGGATGAGCGCCGCCTGGTCGTCGTTGATGGCCGACAGGTACGCGCGCACCTCGACGCTGCGCGCGTCGCCGAGCACCTTGAGGAGCGCGTCGGTCGCGCGGTCGAGGATGCGCAGCTCGACGCCGAGCGCGCGGTCGAGGCGGCCCATTCGAGACACCGCGACGACGAGCGCGCTCGCCGCGGCGAGCGGCGGCGAGCCCAGCGAGAGCGCGATGACCGTGAGGGCCGACAGCGCGTAGAGCATCCGCTGGCCGCTCACGCTCGCGAAGAAGCCGGCGAGCGGCGTCCCGTAGTGCGGGGTGCTCAGCGTCGTGACCGAGGCGAGGCGCGGCATCCAGCGCGCCGTCCCCGGCGGGACCGGGAGGAGGGCGCTCGGCGACGCGACGAGGCGCGCGTCGAGCCCGCCCGTCGAGTGTCCGACCAGATGAATCGGACCGCCCGCAGGATCGTCGGCGTCGCAGGTCTGGGCGACGAGCTCCGCGAGGCGCGCGGCGCGACGCCGGATCGACGCCGTCGGAGGGACGTCGGCCACGAAGGTCTCGACCGTGTTCCCGTCCACGCCGAGCTCGCGCTCGAGGGCCCGTCGCAAGTGGACGAAATACTCGTACGACGCGAGGCGGCCGAAGCCGAACATGCCGGGGGAGAAGTAGACGCGGTGCACCGCCATGGGCCGCTCCAGCCTACGCGAGTGTCGCGCGGCCTGGGCAGCTCCGTGTAAAGACACGCCCATGACCCGCCGCGCGGCGCCTCTCCCCCTCGCCGCCGTGCACGCGCGCATCCTTTCGTGCCGCGCCTGTCCGCGCCTCGTCGCGTGGCGCGAGGAGGTCGGCCGGGCCAAGCGCCGGGCGTACCGCGACGAGACCTACTGGGCGCGCCCGGTGCCCGGCTTCGGCGATCCGAAGGCGCGCCTCCTCATCGTGGGCCTAGCGCCGGGAGCCCACGGCGCGAACCGCACGGGGCGCGTCTTCACGGGCGACCGCTCCGGCGATTTTCTCTACGCCGCGCTCCACCGCGCCGGGTACGCGAGCCAGGCGACCGCGACGGCGCGCCAGGACGGCCTCGCGTTGACGGACGCGTTCATCACCCTGCCCGTGCGCTGCGTGCCGCCGGGCAACGCGCCGTCTGCGGACGAGCTCGCGCGCTGCGCGCCTCACCTCGATGCTGAGCTCGCCCGCCTGACCGCGGTGCGCGTCATCCTTGCCCTCGGCGCCATCGCTTGGGGCGCCGTCCTCGCGCACCTGCGCCGCGCGCCCGAGCGCGCGGAGGACCGTCCCCCGGCGGGCGTCCCTTTCCCGTTCGCCCACGGCGCCGAGCTGGATCTCGGGCGCATCACTGTTCTCGGCAGCTACCACGTGAGCCAGCAGAACACGCAGACCGGCCGCCTGACGCCGCGCATGTTCGACGCCACTTTGGCGCGCGCCCGGCGCGCCTCGACGCGCCCCGACGGACCGACGAGGGGCCGCGCCGGTGGCGCGGGCGTGATCTTCGAGTCGCGGGTGACCTCCAAAGATGAAAAAAAGTAGGATACTTCCCCTCCCGGTGCCCTGAGCCAGGTGCGTAGGCAACTACACAAAAGAACGCGAGTTCTTCGGAGCAGCCGCCAATATCACACCTTTCCGCTGAACAAGTGACTCCCCACTGGATGTCGATTTTGGGTTCCCCTGAACGCCTGAGGCGGTTATCCAATGGACCGGTCGCGTAGATCGCTACGCGGCTCGCCCTTTGGCCAGTCACTCGGAGGTGGATGTTGGTTGTTCTCCCGAGGCGCGTCGTCGAAGTAGCAGGGTTGGCGGCGCCGGCGATGCTGGCGTGCGTCTCGTTCTTCGCGCTTGTGAGCGGCGGCTGCGCCAAGCGCGCCGTCCTCCTCGAGACGGCGTCTGCGAGCGAGCTGGAAGCGCCGCAGGTCGCCGGAGCCCCCGTCTTCGCCGG
>JAYVXL010000655.1:0-4181 GCA_043785185.1 Myxococcales bacterium | reverse complement strand
TGGTAGAAGCCGAACAGGCCCCGTCCGGCGGGCCCGAAGACCACGGGCGTGGGGCCAGAGTCCGCCATTTCTCTTGGAACTCTAGCAATGGGCTCGCCGGCGCGGCAAGCGCTCACAGGCCCCGCGCGGGAAAGAGCGCGTCGTCGAGGAACGCGGTCATGACCCGCTCGAACTCGACCGGGGCAACCGTCTCGTACTCTCCGTGCGCGGCCCCTTCCACCACCCAGAGCCGCTTCGGCTCGGCGGCGCGCTCGAAGACCGCGGTGGCGACCCGCACGGAGGTGTCCGTGTCGAGGGTGCCGGCGATCTCGAGGATGGGCCGCGGGTGAATCTCGGCGATGTGATCGATGGGGCGGATGTGATCGGCATCGATCCCCGCGCGACGCATCGCCAGGCGCGCCGGCCATAAAGAGAGGATGCCGCGCGTGCCCATTTTGTCGCGCACCTCTTGCTCGAAGGATGGATAGACCGCCTCGAGGATCACGGCGCGCACACGCGTGTCGCGCGCCGCCACGAGCGCCACCGTGGAGGCCCCGATCGAGAAGCCGAGGCCCGCGATGCGCCCGCCCGTGACGTCGGGCCGTCGCGCGGCGAAGTCGATCGCGGCGGAGAAATCGAGCTGCTCGCGGTCGCTCCATGTCGACACGTCACCGTCGCTCTCGCCGTGCGCGCGCCAGTCGAAGAAGAGCGCGCCGTAGCCGTGGCGGGCGAGCATCTCCACGCCCGGGAGCATGTGCATCCTGTTGTCGCCGAGCCCGTGGCCCATCACGACCGTCGCGCCGTTCTTGGCCGGGACGTAGAAGCCGCGCAGCGTCAGCCCGTCACTTGTCGTGAACGACACATCTTCGAGCGTCGGGAGGCGCGCCAGCGTCGCGCGGCGCACCTCCGCGGTGACATGCTTGCGCGCCGGATGGCAGAGCGCGGAGGCGCCCCGATAGTACCGAGCCTCGAGCGCGACGAGCGCCGCCGCGAGGCCGAGCCCCCCGACGGCGATGCGCCTCGATCTACGCATCCTGCCGCGGCGGGCTCCAGAGCGCCGCCTGGCGCGCGTCGAGCTCCTCGGTCGCCCGCTTCTTTCCTTTCACCAGGCACGCGAGCTGGTAGCGGCGCAAAAACGCGCGGAACTCGGGCGTCCCGTAGCGCGGCTTCTGCTTGATCATGCTGCCCAGGTAGCCGTGCATCATCGCGATGCCTCCGACGACGCGCGGCGGGCGCGTCATGCGGAAGAGCGCGCTCGCGAGCATGTACACGGGCGCGGTCCCCATGAAGTATTGCCCGAAGCCGTGGCGCACGCGGCCCGTCCACCAGTTCTTCTGGCTCGTGCCCATCGGCCGCAGGTGGACGAAGCGGAGCTCCGGCGCGTCCCA
Organism: Myxococcales bacterium; assembly: GCA_043785185.1. Lineage (GTDB taxonomy): Bacteria > Myxococcota_A > Polyangia > Polyangiales > Polyangiaceae > JANYHK01. Next base: position 2,814 of record JAYVXL010000655.1, on the reverse strand, counting down.
CGAGACGGCGATCCACCCGAGCTGGCGGCAGCGGTGGCTGTCGATGCCGTCCCACATGACCTCGCGCACGAAGCCGCCAATCTGGGTGAAGCACGTCGTGCGGTAGAACTTGGTCATGCCGACCGAGTGCTCGTCGCCGATCATCTCGGACACGAGGCCCACGGCCCGAGGGTCGGCGAGGGGAAACCGGACTTCGCCCTCCGCCGTCCCCTCCGGGAAGAAATACGGCTTGCCCGAGCAGGTCCCGATGCGCGGCTCCGCCTCCATTCGATCCATGAGCCCCGCGAAGTAGCCCGGCGGCAGATCGAGATCGAGGTCGAGCTTGCAGACGTACTCGAACTCCGACGGGGCGATGGATTCGAACCCGGAGTAGAAGGCGTCGATGACGCCGCCGCCCACCTTGCGGGCGCCGCGGTCGGCCCGCGTGACGATCTGAATGTACGGAAAGCGCGCGGCGTACTCGGCGAGGATCGCCGGCGTCTCGTCCTTCGAGCCGTCGTCGACGATGACCCAGCGCAGAGGGGGCTCGGTCTGGGTCGTGACCGAGTCGAGCGTACGGCGCGCGTACTTGGCTTCGTCGCGGCACGGGGTGATGAGGCAATAGTTGCGTGAGGTCATGCGACGCGTGACGAGTATAATCTGCGAGACGACGAGCGGCAGATGTTTGGGCATTTCTTCCTCAAGAGCGAGTACGATCTGCCCGTGCCCATGGTGCTCTGGATGTCGGAGCGGAGCGACCGTCCCCCCGACGTCCGCGCGTGCGCACCCATGAAGACGACCGTGCTCGCAGCTGCGGTCGCCGCCCTCGTCGTGGGGTGCACGCGGTCGCGCCCGACGGGAGACACGCCGCCTACGGCGCTCGCCAACGCGGCCCCCGCGCCGCCGGCGGCGATCCCCGCGCCGCTGCCCGAGGCCGCGGGTCCCGTCGACGGAGGGCCGGTCCGCACCTCCGGCGCGCAAGGGGTCCTCCCCGCCGAGCGCGTCACGTCATGGAACCCCGGGCTCTCGGCCGTCGGCGGCATCCCGCGCCGCACGCAGCTCTTTCGAACGCTCGCGCCGAGCGGTGGCGACGACACGGCGGCGATCCAGAGCGCGCTCGATGCCTGTCCGCCGGACCAGGTCGTTCAGCTCGAGGCGGGCACCTTCACGATCACCGGCCACGGGCTCACCCTCGGTCGCTCGAACGTCGTCCTCCGAGGGCGCGGACCGGACAAGACGCGCCTCGTCAAGCCCGCCGGCACGGCGTTCCCGGTCGTGATCATCGGCCGGCGATGGCCGAAGTACACGCAGCCCACCGACGTGGTCGCCGACGCGCTCAAGGGTCGAGCGAGCCTCACGCTCGCACGCGATCCGGGCCTCAAGCCGGGAGAGCTCGTGGTCGTCGACCAGCTCACCGACGATCAGCTCACGTATTGGGGTCCGAACGCGCCGCCCGGCAGTCCGCCGCGCAGATGGTTCTGCCGCGAAGATCGCCCGATCGGGCAGGTTCTAGAGGTGGCGCGCGTGAACGGCAGCACGGTCACCTTCACGACGCCGCTTCACATCGGCTTCCTCCTGAAGTCCAAGCCCCAGCTCGTACGGTTCGCGGCCGAGACCAACGAGTCGCCCCTCGAGACGGTTCGCTTCTCGGGGATCGAGGATCTCTACGTCGCGCGCGGCGAGGGCGGCGACGGCGGCGGCAACGTCCACCTGTTCGCCGCGGCGTATTCGTGGGTGAAGAACATCGAGAGCGACGCGAGCAGCGGCACCGCCGTCAACCTCGACGGCGCGTTCCGGAGCGAGCTCCGTGACTCGTACATCCACAGCACCGTCGATCCGAACCCCGGCGGCGGCGGCTACGGCGTCGGCGTCAACAGCCACGCCGCCGACAACCTGATCGAGAACAACGCGATCTGGAGCTTCAACAAGGTGGACACGTTTCGCGCGAGCGGAGGCGGCAACGTGTTCGGGTACAACTACCTGGAGGACGGGTTCGGCGCCGGGTACGCGAAGTTCGTCGAGGTCGGGCTCAACGCCTCGCATTTCACCACCCCGCACTACGAGCTCTTCGAGGGGAACGAGGCGTTCAACTTCGACGGCGACGTGCACTGGGGCAACTCCATCTTCATCACCGTCTTCCGAAACCACTTCACCGCCAAGCGCCGATCGATCCCGCCGGTGAAAGTGACCGACGAGCTGAATCGCCGCGCCGTCGGCCTCTGCCACCATCACTTTTGGTACAGCTTCGTCGGCAACGTCCTCGGCACCGAGGGGCAAGACCCTGCGCCGGCCCGATCGTTCGTCTACGAGAAGAATAGCGACTTCGGAGACTGGTCGCGCTTCGCGATGTGGCAGCTCGGCTACGACGAGAAGAAGTGGTCGCCGCCGCAGGACGGCACGGTGGTCGCCACGACCATCCGCCACGGCAATTTCGACTACGTGCGTGGGGAGATCGGATGGGACCCGAGCTTGCCACGGAAGCTCCCTCCGTCCTTTTACCTCACGGCCAAGCCCGCCTTCCTGGGCGACGAGGCGTGGCCTTATGTCGACCCCGAGCGGACGCCGAAGCTAGGCGTTTTGCCGGCGCGCAAGCGCTTCGACGCCATGCATCGCTGAGCGTCGAGCAGGGTGGCCGAGCGCGCTCCCGCTGCTCACGCGAAGACGCGGTGGCGGTGGCACCAGCGGACGAAGGCGTAGATGGACCAGACGCGCGACCAGTACACGCCGGGCGCGCCCTCGCGGAACGCCCGCCAGAGGCGCGCGACCGGCTCCGGCGAGAGGCCCGCCGCTCGAACGGCCGCGGCGTCGCCCAGCGTCTCGTCGATGGACTTGGTG
>JAYVXL010000654.1:0-4188 GCA_043785185.1 Myxococcales bacterium | reverse complement strand
GGCGTTCGGCCGGCTCGACATCCTCGTGAACAGCGCGGCTGGCAACTTCCTCGCGCCCGCGGCGTCGCTCAGCGCGAACGGGTTTCGCGCCGTCATCGACATCGATCTCTGCGGCACGTTCAACGCGTCGCGCGCGGCGTTCCAGCATCTCGCGAAGCAGGGCGGCGTCATCGTGAACATCACGGCGACGCAGGCCGACGTGCCGACGCCGCTGCAATGCCACGCCGGCGCCGCGAAGGCCGGCATCGAGAAGCTTACGCGCGATCTCGCCCTCGAGTGGGCGCGCATGGGCATCCGCGTCAACGCCGTCGCGCCGGGACCCATCGAAGGGACCGAGGGCATGAGCCGCCTCGCGCCGCCGGGCGGCGCCGAGGAGACGCTGCGCAAGCTCGTGCCGCTCCGCCGCTGGGGCACGATCGAAGACGTGTGCGAGGCCGTGACGTTCCTCGTCTCGCCGGCGGGCGCCTACGTGACGGGCGCGACGCTGCTCGTCGACGGCGGCACGTCCTTGCTCGGGCCGGGGCCGTTCCTCGACATGATGGGCGGCTGATCGGGCGCCGCCGCGAGCGCCGTCGCCGCGAGCGCGACGAGCGCGATCCACACGACATCGGCGCTGACGAGGTGCACGAGCTGCATCGGGATCGGCGCGAGCAGCATGACGTTCGCGAGCCCGATCACGAACTGCCCCGCGAACGCGAGCATGACGAGCCGCGTCGCCTTACGGACGGCGTCGCTGGGCCGGAGCGCGCGGGCGGCCTGCGCCGTCCCGACGACGAGCACGCCCGTCAGCGTCGCGATGAACGGGTGCCATACGCGCAGGCGCAAGAACACGTGGCTCGCGCCGGACGCGTCCTGCGCGAGCCCTTCGGCGAGCGAGCGCGCGGGGAAGAGCGTGTCGCCGAGCGCCGCGATCGCGCCGCTCGTGCCGAGCACGAACATCGCGCCCATCGACGCGGCGAGCAGCCACGCGAGCAGGCCCTGCCCGCGCACACGCACGCGCGCGCCGCCCGACGCCCAGAGCGCGGTCAGCGTCATCGACGCGAGGAGCAGGAACGTGTTGGTCAGGTGCAGCGACATCGACAGCGCGCGCTTCATCGACGCGTCGTGGGCGACGAGCTCGAAGAGCACGAGCCCCGCGCCGATGAGCGCCTCGGCGAGCATGAAGCCCATCGTGTAGACCGCGCCGCGCCGCACGAGGCTGCCCTTCGGGTAGCTGCGAAACGCGGCCACGACGAGCGCGACCGTCAGGAGCAGCGCCAGGCCCGACGAGAGGCGGTGCGACAGCTCGACGACGAGCTGCGTCGTGCGCGCCCGCGGGAGCACCATGCCGTCGCACAGCGGCCAGTGGCTGCCGCACCCCGCGCCCGACCCGCTCGCGCGCACGTACGCGCCCCAGGCGATGACGCCGAGGTTGTAGACGAGCACGGCCCACGCGAAGCGGGCGAAGCGCGAGGGCCGAGCGGGCAGCATGCGGCGAGGATCTAGCCCCACCGGGCGCGTTTGGCCAGTCTGGCCCCGTGCGGCTACTTGTCGCGAACGCAGCCGTCGAGCCGATCGAACGGCGTGTAATAGAAGACGAACGCGCACATCTCGTCGTCGGAGCTCTCGCCGTACGCCACGCTCTTCGCCGTCGCGTTGTCGTACGTGCACTTCAGCTTCAGCTTGTCGGCCGGCGTGATCGACAAGGTCTTCGGAACCGCCGTCTGGAGATCGAAGTTCCACGCGGAGTCGTAGACGACCTCCGTGTCGTTGCGCATGACGCTAATGTGCTGACCGTGCTTGTGCATGTGCGCGAACGTCGAGAAGACGTTGAGCGTCTTTTTTTCGGGCGAGCAGGTCATCTCGGTCGAATAGCCGGTCTGGTTCGGCGCGATCGCGATCGCTCGATTGTCCATGCCGAAGATCCCGGCGGGCGTGAACGGCGTGCCGGCCGCGATCTTCTCCATCACCACGCTCGTGGAGTCCGTGACGGGCGCGACGCCCGGGTTTTGGAGGTGGAGCTGCAGCAGAATCTGCGTGCCCTTCGGGACTTTGTAGCCGGTCCCCTGCGGGAACTTCACGGCCTGGGTCCCCTTTCCGCCGACGAAGAGCGGGATCCACGTCGTCTTGAAGAGCACGCTGCACTCGGAGAAGCCCTCCGGCTCGCCCGCGATCGCCTCGGCGAGCAGGATGTGGTGCGTCCCCTGGCCATACGTCGGCGTAAAGCCGTTGAAGACCGTGTCTTCCGTTAGCGTGCGCGCGTAGCAGTAGTACTTCTCGTCCCCGGGCTGGAGCGCGTACGGCGTCGTCGACGCGATCGTCAGCGTTTCGGCCGGCGGCGTCGACCCAACGCCGGACGAGGACGAGGACGAGCAGGAGAGGCCCGAGAGCGCCAGCAGCGCCGTTGCGAACGAAGCGATCGTCTTCATGGGAATCCCTCGTGCGAGAGCTCGTGAGTCGCGAACGAATCGGGGCGACGCGGACGGACGCGGACGGTCAGCCGCCGGTTCCGCCGTCCGCCGGAGGCGCGCCGCCACACGAGTCGGGATGGCAGCCGCACTGGCCGTTCTGGCACGCGCACGACGCGCCCGTCCCGCACTGGTCCGCCGCGCCGGTCGACCTGCAGGAGGCCGTGCAGAAGAAGTTCACGTTGTCGGCGATCGTCGTGCAGAGCGTCGCCTTGGTGTTGCTCGCGCAGTCGGCCGTCGTCTGGCAGAACTTGCCGACGCCGAGCTCGTTGCCCCTGTCCCCCGGGTGGCCGCACTCGGAGAGCGAGACCGCGTCCACGCCGGTGTCCTTGCTGCCGCCACCGTCGGTCGTGCCGCCGCTGGACGATGAGGAGCTGCTGCTCGAGGAAGAGCAGGCGAGGACCAGAGCGGACGAAACGAGAAGAGCCGAGAGCCGAGTGGTCGTCATTTTCAGAAGTCTCCCCAGGTGCCGCTGTCGCACGCGATGCTTCCCTGCCCGTCCACGTTGACCGTCTGCGCAAAGAACACGCACATTTCGCTGCCGAACGTGAGGTCCGAGCCCGTGTTGTTGTTGAAGTCGCAGTGGACGTTCATCGTGTCGCCCGCCTTCAAAATGTACGGCTGCGCGGGGTCATGCAGCGTGATCGGCGGGTGGAAGGAGTAGTCGGGGTCCCACTGCACGTCGATGAGGCGCGACGAGGAATGGTCCGCGGCCTTCGTGTGGTCGATCGTGATGTGCGTGCCCCACGCGTGCATGTGCGGGGTCAGCTGCCAGAGCCGAAAGTCCTTCTGCATCGTGCAGCGCACGTCGACGGCGCCCGTCCCCGGCTTGACGCGCATGGACGTGTCGAGCATCGCGAGGTTGCCCGACTGCGTGACGGGCATCCCCGGCGGCACCATCTCCACGTTCACGGCAGACTGCGCGTCGAGCGCGCGGGCACCCGCGTTCAAATAGTGATGGTTGATGACGATCTGCGCGCCGGCGGGGATCTTCGTCGCGAGATCCGCGGGCATGCTGGCCGCCGTGCCCTCACCGCCGGTGCCGATGACGATGCGGAAGGACGCCATGTCCTCGTCCTTGCACTCGCGCTGCGTACCGGCCGGCTGGTGCTTCGTCGTGTAGTAGATGACGATGTGGTGACCCGTCGTCGTCTGGAAGCCCGTGGCCGACTTCACGTTGATGTCGTGGTCGAGGACCTTGTCCGTCCAGGTGCACACTTCGGTGCTCGCCCCAGGAGCGACGCCGCGGACGATGGGCATCACCAACTGGAAACCGTTCGCGGTCGGGGCGTTCGCCTTGAGGTCGGCGAGTCGCTCGATCCCATCGGCCGGTGAGGTCGGCGAGACGCCCTTGCTGCTGCTGCACCCGAGACCGATCGCGAGAAGCGAGACGACGGCGACGTTCCGCATGACCATGAAGACCTCCGAAGGGGCGAAGACTCTAACCGGTTTCCCGGCCGCTCCGATTATTTTTCGTACGAAACATCGGCGCACGAACTGTCGACCGCTTCCTTACGCTACGCCGGAGAACGCGCGGCGGTGCGGTCTCTCCTCGGTCTCGGAGCGCCGGAGCGTGCATGGATCAAGGCTTCACCAACCCCCGCGATTTGATTTGCCTCGCGGCGCTTTCTTGCCACTCTCTTCGGGTGACACTCAAAAAGTGCGCCCTCGCCGCCATTCTTCTCCTCTTCGTCCTCGTCTCGTCGCTCTCCGCCTGCGGAAGCGGCGGGAGCGATAACCC
>JAYVXL010000653.1:0-13201 GCA_043785185.1 Myxococcales bacterium | reverse complement strand
GCGCCGCCTCGCGAGGAGCCGCCGCCCTCGACGAACGGCCAGCGAACCGCTGCCTACGCCGTGGGAGGGACGGGCGCGCTCGCCGCCGCCGTGGGCGCCGTGTTCGGCCTCTTCGCCAGCGCGCGCCTCTCGCGCGAGCGAAGCGAGTGCGGTTCGCCGACGACGTGCACCGATCACGCGGCCGCGCAGCGCGACTACGACGACGCGACGAGCTTCGGGACCGTCTCGACGATCGCGTTCGTCGCGAGCGGCGCGCTCGTCGCCGCGGGCGTCACCCTTTGGCTCACGGCGCCGACGTCCGGCGCCGCCCCGTCCCGCGGTGTCGGTCTCGTGCCGGCGGTCGCGGCGTCGCAGGGCGGGCTCACCTTGCGCGGAGCCTTCTAGACGTGATGCTCGGGCCCTCCCGTACCGGCGCCACCCTCGGCACCCTCGCCGCCGTCGTCCTGGCGTCCGCCGCGATCGCGTGCGGGGCGCTCCTCGGCATTTCTCCGCCGCCCGACGCCGCCGACGCCGGAGCAGACGGCCGCGCGCCCGACCCGCCCGCCGACGGCGCGAGCGCCGACGCGCCGCGCGGAGACGCGGCGAAGGACGGCCCGGTCGACTCCGGCGCCGACGCACCGGCGCCCGTCCCCTATTGGACCTTCGCCGACGATTTCGAGACCGGCGACTTGAGACGGTGGCCCACGCCCAACAGCTCGTCGAACGGGGTGATCGGCGTCGTCGACGCGGGCGCGTTCGCCGGGTGCTGCGCGCTCCACGTGGCGGTCGACGCCGGCGCGGTCGGATACCAGAACGTGGTCAAGAATTGGACCGCGGAGACTCCTGCGGTCCCGCCCGTGACGAGCGGCACGATGGCGATGCGCGCGCGTATCCGGGCCATCAAGCTCGATCGCGACACGCGGGAGCTGATGATGAACCGGAACAACCAAACGCCGAACTGGTACGCGAACGCCGGCTTCGGGAACGACGGCCCCGGCCCCTCCTGGGGCTTCATCCTCGGGAACCCTTCGTACCCGGTCGGCGGCGGCTACAACCGTCAGTCGCCCAACGTCATCGCCGACGCGCTCGGCGGCTGGCACTGCGTCGAGTTCATCGTGAGCGTGTCGGGGCCCGCGGGGCACCTCGCCATCTTCCTCGACGATCAGCCGACGCCCCAGATTCAGGGAGACGCGGACACCACCGTCGACAACGGCTGGGACGCGATGGCCGTGGGCCTCGGCTTCTCCTCGGGCGCCTCGGCGTCCGAGGTCTTCCTCGACGACGTGCGGCTCGCGCTCTACCGCGACATGTCCCCCACGATTCACGTCGGCTGCAAATAGGGGGTCCTCGGACTGCGATCGGCGGGCTCCGAAGGTGCGAACGATTCGATCGCACGCCGCGCGGCGCGCGGGCGAAACGGCGCGTGTCGCGGGCCCTGCGCGCGTTCGCCATGTGGCACGGGGCATGCGCTGGGGGCTTCATGACCAAGCCCCCGTCTCGTCTCGTCACGAGCTACCGACCCTCGCTCGGCGCCGCGCTCCTCGGCGCCTTGTCCGCCGCGTGCGTCGGCTCCATCGGAGATGGCAATGAACGGCCGCCCGCGCCGGCCGACCCGAGTGCGGCCGCGCCCGGCGGCGCCGCGCCCGGTGGGACGCCCGGCGGAGCCGTCCCGGGCACGCCCGGGGGCACGCCGCCGAACGGCTCCGACGCCGGCGCCGGAGCCGACGGCGCGGCGAGGGCCGACAGCGCCACGCCCGACGGCGCGGGCGGGGTCGACGCGGGCGACGGTCCGCCGCTCATCCCGTCGCCGCTGCCCGGCAACGTCGCCAGGGGAACGTGGCAATACGGCGACCTCCCCGCCGCCGGCATCGCCACCGGCAAGTTCCACTACGCGTACCTCCTGCCGCACGGCTACAGCACGAAGAACCGCTACCCGGTCCTCGTCTACGAGCACGAGAACACCGAGGGCAACAGCTGGTACCAGTCCGGCGGCGATCCCGCGCAGAACACGATCGTGAACCAGGACGTCATCGACGGCGTCTTCAATAGCGTGCCGTTCCGCACGAAATACCCTGCGATCGTCATCGTCCCGTACTGCGATCAGACCGACGGCAGCGCCGGCTCGAGCGGCCAGAACTTCGGCGGGTACAACGACGCGGCGGGCCAGAACCCGAACGAGAACGCCGTCGTTGCGGTCGTGAAATACGTCCTCGGCGCCTTCTCGGCGTACCCGCCCAAGGTCTACATCACCGGCGACTCGCTCGGCGGCATCGGCTCGATCGCGACGATGCTCGACTACAACGCCGTCAACGGCCCCTTCGGCAAGGTCTTCACCGCCGCGCTCCCTTACGCCGGCCAGATCGCGCTTCGAAACCCCAACCCCGCCAGCGACGCGGCGACGCTTGCCCGCATGAAGGACGTTCCGATGTGGGCCGTCTCGGGCGCGAGTGACGGCACGAGCCCGCCCGAGGCCTATAACCGCCCGGTCTGGCGCGCGCTCGCCGGCAACTCGAGCTTCCCGAGCGTGAGCACGGCGGACGGCGCGCGCGCGGGGACCTCGAAGTTCCACTACACCGAGGACCCGGCCCTCGGGCACAACGTGTGGAGCCAGAACGGCGGCAAGCAGTACCGCCTCCTGCCCGACGGCGCGCCGATGTACGACTGGCTCTTCAGCCAGTGAGGCGGGAGGCCGGCCCCTCCGGCCGGCCGCGATCGCGCGCCATTGCGCACGACGAAACGACGGCGACCGGGCATCCTGCCGGGTCGCCGTCGTTCGTTGCGCTTCGGAATCGGAGGAGGCGTGACGAGGAGCCGAGGAGACGACGCCTCAGAGGCTGAGGAGGCGCGAGCTCCCCTGGTAGTTGGTGAGGCCCAGGTTCAAGTACGTGCTGAACGTGTAGAAGAGATCCTTCATGTCCGCGCCGCCGAGCTCGACGCAGTTGCCGGGGTGCATGAAGTTCTTGCCGCCGCCGACCACCATCGGCGTGCCCTCGGCCGCGTCGGTGTGCTGGCCGTCGGTCACGCCGTAGCCCTGGAGGACGATCGTGTTGTCCAAGATGGGGCTCCCGCTCGCGTCCGTCGCCTGCTTGAGCGCGTCGAGGAGATAGAAGAAGAGCGACATGTACATGCGATCGCGGCTGATCGTCCGGTCGCGCCCGCCCGCGCCGTTCTGCCCGTAGTGCGAGATGCCGGTGTGCAGCACCGACGTGAGGCTCGCGCCGTTGTAGAGGAGGTTCGCCGGGCAGGGATTATTTTGCCGCTGCGCCGTCTCGCCGTCGAACATGAAGCTGACGGAGCGGACGAGATCGCACTTGAACGCCAGGACGATCATGTCGAAGAACGCCTGCACGCGGCTGATGTAGTTGCCGCTCTGATTGCCGCTCAAGTCGACGTTGTTGAGGCCGTCGCTCGGTTTGGTGCCGGGCGAGCATCCGCCGGCCGGCGTCGTTGCGCCCGCGAGCTTCACCTCCAGCGCGCGGACGCTCGTGAAGTAGTCGTCGAGCTTGCGGTTGTCGTTCTTGCCCAGCTTCGACTGCATGTCCTTGATGTCGGCGATCGCCGAATCCAGGATGCTGCGGTTTCGCGCCGCCGCCGCAGGAGGGACTCCGGGGGTCGCCACCAGGCCGGCGAACATGAGGTTGTAGAGCGCGACGGGGTTCTTGTGCGGCTGGTTCGGCTGGCCGCTCTTGTTGAACGAGACGAAGTCGGCGTAGTCGAACGCCGTGTTGTCGGGGTTGTCGGTGTTGCACCCGCCGCTCAAGACGAGCAGCGGCTTCTTCGTCGTGTCGGCGATGAGCTGATCGAACGACGGCCCCTGCGCCGTGCACTGCGGCGAGCCGTAGTCGGCGGCCGCGCGCTGCGTCAGGTACGTCGTGACCGCCGATACGTGCGCGCCCTGTCCCGTCCCGTCGCGCGCCGCGCACGACGGGTGCATGAGCACCGAGAAGTCGCCGATGTGGCTCGCGAACGGGGACAGCACCTCGGGCAAGTTCGACGTGAGCGGGCCGGATTTCGGGTACCACACCGCGTCGCCCTTCACGTTGTACGTGCCGTTCGGCATGTACAGCGACACGAAGCGCCGAGGGTCGGTGGGGCTGCCGCCCGCCCACGCCGTCTTCTTCTCGAGCGACTCGAGGAGGGGGAGCGCGAAGATGGCGCCGGCTCCGGTGAAGAAACGGCGGCGATCGATTTTCCAGCTGCTCATGGTGCCTCACCCGTCTGCATGAAAAATTGCCGGCTGCGAACGATCTTGAGCACGAGGTCGGAGAACCTCCCGGTCGGCGTGACGCTCGCCACGCCGATGGCCTTGCTGACGCAGAGGTCGTCGGTCGACGTCATCGCGCGCGTGACCGCGTAGGAGAGCATCTGCTGCGCGAGGCACGTCTTGGTCTGGTCGTCGCCGGCGAGGTCGTCGAGCATCTCGATCGGCGTCGTGAACGATTTGCCGTCCGGGAGCGTGCCGCTCGCGTCGATCGCCACGGAGCCCGGGTAGACCTCGCGCCATTTCCCGAACGGATCGTAGTTCTCGAGCCCGATGCCGACGGCGTCCATGACGACGTGGCAGCCGCTGCACGCCGGGTTTTTCACGTGCGCGAGGAGCTTCTCGCGCGGCGTGCCGCCACCCGCGTTGGGATCGATCGGCGGCGTCTTGCCGGGCGGCGGCGGCGGCGGCGTGCACAGGACCTGATGGGTCATCCATTTGCCGCGGTGGACGAGGTGCGTGTACGTGACGTCGCCCGCGGTGGCGGTGAGGATGGCGGCGCTCGTCACGAGGCCCTTTCGGTTCGCGGGGAGCTTCACCGGCACGAACGACGTCGGGTCCGTCCCGGGGAAGGGCACGCCGTAGTACGTCGCCATCGTCTTGTCCGCGAAGGCGTAGTCGCCGCTCACGACGTTCAAGAAGCTCTTGTCGTTCTTCACGAGGTCGCCGAGGAACGCGTCGACCTCGGTGACCATCGACGCGCGCACGCCGTCGTCCAGCCCCTGCAGCTTGCCCGCCGGATCGGCCAGCGTGGCGAGCCCGGCCCAGTCGTTGCGCAGCGTCGCGAGGAGTCCCCCGATCCTCGGGTCTTTGAGCATCCGCGTGACCTGCGCGGCGAGCGCGCTCCGATCGTTGAGCTGGCCGCTGTCGGCGAGTTGCGAGAGCTCCGCGTCGGGCATCGTCTGCCATAGCGCGTACGAGAGGCGCGCCGCGAGGCCGTGCGCGTCGATGACGAAGGGCGCGCCCTCCGTCCGTGATTTGGGATCGGTCACGTGGACGAAGAGGAACTTCGGGTTCATCAAGATCGCGATGATCGCGTCCTGGATGCCCGTGTCGAAGTCGGCGTCGGCGCCGAAGACCCCCATGAGCGCCTTGATCTCGCCCGCCGACGCGGGACGGCGGTAGGCCCGTCGCGCCAAGCTCGTGATCGACGCCTCTGCGCACGCGGCGGACGGCGCGCACGTGACGAGCTTCTCGTACGCGCCGCCGGTCTTGCCCTTGCTCGCGAGCACCTCCTTGGCGAGGGCCTCCGCCGCGGCGTAGTACGACGCCACGAGGACGTCGGAGATGGCGAGGCCGTCCGAGTCGTTGGAGAAGCCGGAGCGGCCGCGCGGCGACGGATCGAAGCGGTCGCCGGGCCGCGACGCCGTGAAGAGGAGGTCGCGAACGGTGTTGTTGTACTCGTCGTTCGTGAGCCGGTGAATCGACACGTGCCCGGGCGAGTAGCTCGTCGAGCACGCTTGCTCGATCGCGGGGTCGCTGGTCGCGTTCGCCGGTGGCGTCGTCGCCGCGGGCGGTCTGCCCGGGACGGCGTCGTTGTCGCCGATCGACCCGACGCACGCGCACCCGAGCGCGCCGAAGAGCGCGATGTGGGGGAGCATGGTCGCCATACGCCGAGCGCTGCCGTCGTGCCTGTTCATGTCTGCCTCTCCGGTCTCCTTTCGCAAGGGGCGCGCCAGCGCAACGGCGCGGGAAATCGCGGAGCTCGCCGTCGCGCGGGGCCTGGGTGATCGAATCGATCGCACCGCGCGCGCCGCCCGATCATCCTCGGCCGATCCACCGGCGGGCCGCTCTTGGCGCGCGGAATTCAGCGATCGCCGCCCGAAACGGCGCGCGCGCGGCGCTGGTACCGCTGTTGCTCTATGCGCCCTCTGCCATGCCGATCGATTCCACTCCTCGTCGTTCGCTCTGGGTCGTCGCCGTCGTCCTCCTCGCGGTCCTCTGGCCCCGGTTCGCGTACGCCGAGAAGAAGGCGAGGTCGCTCGTCGTGATCCCGGAGGGCGCCGCGTCACCGGCGTCGGCGACCGCGCTCGAGAGCGAGCTGTCGGACAGCTTCACGATCCGCGCGGCGGGGGAGCTTCGCGCGAGCCTCGGGCGCTGGGCGAAGGCGAACCTCGTGGGCGCGCTCGCCGAAGACCGCCGCGAGGAGCTCTTGAACGAGGTCGCCCGCGCGGCGCGCGCGCAGGGGGTCGACGCCGTCCTCCTCGTCGAAGTTCGGACGGCGCGGCGGGAACGCTCCGCGCGCCTCGTCCTCATCGATCCGCGCGACGTGCTGTCGCCGTTCGAGACGGAGACCAAGCTCGGCCCGAAGCCCGTCGCGACCGCCGACGCGACGCGCGCGCACGCCGTGCTCGCGCCGAAGCTCGCGGCGCTCAGCGACGACGTCGCGGCGACGCCGCTCGACCGCGCGCTCCTCGCCCAAGAGCCGAGCCTCCGCGCCGCCGCGCCTTCGCCGCCGCCTTCGCCGCCGCCCCCCGATAAGGACGCGCCCGCCGCGAGCGCGCCGCCGCGCAAGCACGACCTCGCGCACGCGAGCTTCGTCGTCGCGCCGATCGTCGGCCTGGGCACCCGGCACTTCGATTACACCGACCGAATCACCGCCGGCCAGCGCGCGTACGGCGTGACCGCGGCGCCGATGATCGGCGTCGGCGGCGCCGTCTACCCGTTCACGCCGATGGACAACCCCGTCCTCGACGCGATCGGGTTCGTGGGCGAGTACGGGCAGGCGGCCTTTCTGCGATCGGCGACCTCGACGGGCGAGCGCGTCAGCACGTCGTGGAGCCACTACGATGCCGCGCTGCGCGTGCGCATTCCGGTCACGGGTGCGGTGACGGTCGGCGTCCGCGCCGGCTACGGCGCCGTCGACTACGCGTTTCGCGACGCGGGCGCGCTCGGCCCCCAGCTTCCCTCCGCGAAGTATGGCTTCGTCCGCGTCGGCGTCGACGGGCGGCTCGAGGTCTGGAAGCTCGCGGTCATGGCGAGCTTCGACTACCTCGCCATCGAGAGCACCAGCGGGGTCACCGATCGCTATCCGCAAGCCACCGTCGGCGGCGTCGAGGCGATGGCCGGCATTGGCGTCCCGTTCGCGGGGAGCTTCGAGGCGCGCACGGGCCTCCGCTACCAGCGCTTCTTTTACAGCATGCACCCGATGGTCGGGGAAGCCAACGTCGCCGGCGGGGCGACGGACGAGCTCGGCCGCTGGGACACCAGCGTCGCCTTTCACTACTGAGCAAGACCTCATGAACCTTCGAAATGTCGCGATGGGATGCGCCGTCGTGCTCGCCACGGCGTGCGCGGGGACGCTCGACAACCGCGATCAGTTCTTGACCGGCGACGCGGCCGACAGCGGCGTCGCGGCCCCGCCGCCCGCCCCGCCGAGCGCGTGCGGCGACGTCCCGCAGTCCGTCTTCGCCAAGAGCTGCGCGAGCGCCGGCTGCCACGCCGCGACCCATCCGCAGAGCGGCCTCGACTTGGCGTCGCCCAACGTCGCCGCGCGCCTCGTCGGCGTGCCGGCCGTCACCGGCGGATTCTTGGTGGATCCCGCGCACCCCGAGCAGAGCACCATGTACCGGCGCCTCCTCGCGAACGCGCCCGGCCCGCGGATGCCCGTGGGCACCCCGCTCGACGACGCGACGACCGCGTGCGTCCTCGCGTGGGCCCAGACCCTCGTCGGGACGGGCGGCCCGACGCCGCCGCCGACCCCCGACGGATCGGCGCCGGGGCCGACGAACGATGCGGGCGCCGACGCGCCCGCCCTCTCCGCGACGCGCGTCGCGCCGGGGGCGACGGCGAGCTACACCGATCATGACGGAAATGTCTGGGCGCCGGACACCGGATTCACCGGCGGGATGACCAGCGCCACGGCGACGCCGATCACGATCGACAAGACCAACGACAGCCCGCTCTACAACGCCGAGCGCTACGGCACCTTTCGCTACGCGTTCCCCGTCGCGAACGGCAGCTACATCGTCACGCTGGGGTTCGCCGAGACGTACGCCGCGATCACCGCGGCGGGTCAGCGCCAGTTCAACGTGTCGGCCAACGGGCAGCAGAAGCTCTCGAACTTCGACATCTTCGCCGAGGCGGGCGGGCGCAACATCGCCGTTACCAAGTCGTTCCAGGTCGACGTCACCGGCGGCACGGTGGCGCTCAACTTCGATCCCGGCGCCGCGCAGAACCCGAAGGTCGACACGATCGCGATCGTCCCCAAGTAGGCGAGACGCGATGCGCGCAGCGCCGCGCCGAGCTCAGCGCGCTTGGCGCGCGCGGATCAGCTGGAAATACCGGCGCGCGATGCCGGAGGCGGCGGCGGCGCGCATGACGTTGCCGCCGTGCTGCGCGAGGACGCGCTCGACGTACGCGCGCTCGAAGGCGTCGAGGATCCGCTGGCGCGCTTGGGGGAAGGCGAGGTCCGCGGCGAGCACCTCGGCGAACGGCTCGTTCGTGAGCTCGCCCGGCGCGGCGCGCGCGGGCGTGGCGCGGGCCGGGACGAGCGACGCCGTCGGCCCCAGCGCCACCAGCCGGGCGAGCGCGTTGCCGAGCTCACGCACGTTGCCCGGCCAATCGTACCCCTCGTAGCGCTCGAAGAACGCCGGCGGCACGTTGGGCGTGCCGGTGAGCTGGCGCCAGAAGTGCGCGGCGAGGAGCGGCACGTCTCCGACGCGACGACGGAGCGGCGGAAGCTCGATGCGTCCGACGACGAGGCGATAATACAAGTCCTCGCGGAACTTTTGCGCCTCGACGAGCTTGTCGAGGTTCGAGCGCGTGGACGCGATGGCGCGCACGTTCACGCGGGTCCACGCGGGCTCGCCGATGCGGCGGATCTCGCCGCGCTCGACGGCGCGGAGGAGCGCGCCCTGCGTCTCCAGGTTGAGCGCGTCGATTTCGTCGAGGAAGAGCGTGCCGCCGTTCGCGAGCTCGAACGCGCCCGGCGTGCCGCCGCGCTCGCCGAAGAGAACCGCCATCGACTGGGCGCCTGGCGTCGCCGTGGCGTCGAACACCACGAACGGCCCCGCCGCGCGCGCGCTCTGTTCGTGGAGGCACTCGGCGAGGAGCTCCTTGCCGGTGCCGGTGTCTCCTTCGAGGATGACGGGGACGTCACTCGCGGCGAGGCGCTGCGCGAGCGCCCACACGGCGCCCATCCGTGCGCTCGCGCCGACGAGTCGGCCGAAGCCGGTCGCGTGCGGCGCCAGCGGCTCGCTCGACATCTTCAGCTCGACGCGCAACGTCGAGCTGCCGACGCGCACGACCTCGCCCCCCGCGAGGTGAGCGTGCCCGACCGAGACGTCGTTCACGAAGGTGCCGTTCGTCGAGGCGAGGTCGCTCAGATCGAGGCGAAAACCGTCGGTCTCGAGCGCCGCGTGCCGACGCGACACCATCGGATCGGTCAGCACGAGACCGCACGTCGGGCTCTTGCCGACGAGGAGACGCCCGCCGGAGCCGGCGCGGATCTCGACGCTGCGCCCGCGATCCGGTCCGTCGATCACGGTGACGGTGAACGCGACGGCCGCGGGGGGTAAACCCTGGCGGCGCAGCGTGACGACTTCGTCAGGGCCCTTCGCCACGAACGACAGTCTACACCATCGCGCTCCGAGTCCGGGAACGGCGGATCGCAAGTCGAACGGCCGGCGGACAGCGCGCGCAGGTGGATGGACCGAGTGTGATCGCGTGGTTCGCGCGGTGCGAACGATGCGATCATCCCCGCGCCTTTCGGGTCCTTTTCGCCTCTTTTTTGGCGAGCTCACGTGGCGTGGACCTTGCGATGCCGCGGACCGGAGGCCCTCCACCATGAATCGTTATGCACTCGCGGTGTCTTCGCTCCTCGCGGGCACCGCGCTCCTCGCCGGCTGCAGCGACACGCGCACGTCCGAGGGCGCGGCGAGCGGCGCCGCGTCCATTTCGGCGAGCCTGGCGATCACGTCCTCGTTGACGCTCAGCGCGACCCGCGTAGCCGCCGGCGAGACGATCGACGCGACCGTGACCTACACGAACGACACGGCGTCGACCGTGTCGCTCGGCGCCGTGGTCATCGCCGCGCGTCCGCCCGGCGGGTCGCACGCGGGTGGGCCGTACGACGATTTTTCGCCGTCCGCGCCGGCGACGACGCTCGGTCCGGGCCAGGCGCTCACCGTCCACGCGTCGCGCACGTTCACCGCTGCAGACCCGCGCGGCGCGTGGGACGTCTACCCGACGTATCGAGACGAGAGCGGATGGCACGACGGCCCCGACTCGTCCTTCTCGGTCGGCGACGCGACGTTCGCCATCTCGTCGGCGCTCGCGCTGAGCGCGTCCACCGCCGTCGCCGGTCAGACCGTGAGCGGGACGGTGGTCTACACGAACCAGACCGCCGAGCCCGTCGTCGTGCGGGGCGCGGTGATCGCGGCGCGACCGCCGGGAGGCAGCCACACCGGCGGTCCGTACGACGACTTTCTCCCGGTCACCCCCGCGACGACGGTGGCGCCGGGGGACTCGCTCACCGTCAGCGCATCACGGACGTTTTCGGCGAGCGACCCCGAAGGCGCGTGGGATCTCTACGCGACCTACCAGGACGGCGCGGGCGTTTGGCATGACGGTCCCGATCAGACGCTCACGATGGGGAGCGCTCCGCCGCCGCCGCCCTCGGGCAATTTTCGCACGGCAAACGGCACGATCTTCGATCCCACCGGGAACGTGTGGGTCGGGAAGGGGATCAACATCTACGACGTGCTGCTCTCGAGCGTGAGCACGTCGGCCGACGTCACGCCGCTACTCAGCGCGTTTCCCGGGCTGAAGATCGTCAGAATTCCTTGTTACAGCTACGAGGACCCTTCCTACTTTCAGACCTTCATCCAGCAGCTGACCGCGAAGGGCATCGTCGTCGAGCTCGAGAACCACATCGGGCCGGAGGGGCAAGCCGGCGGCGGCGGTGTGTACACGGGCGCCGGCCTCGCGGCGGAAGCGAATTGGTACGCCCGTCTCGCCGCGGCGTACGCCGACAACCCGTACGTGTGGTTCGGAACTCTCAACGAGCCGAGCGGCCCCTGGTCGGACATCGAGGCGGAGCACGTCGCCATCTACAACGCGATTCGCGCCGCGGGCAGCAAGAATGTCGTCATGCTGATGCAGCTCGGAGGCTTTAGCTCGGACGGGCTCAACCCTGCCTCCTATGCGGGCATGACGAACGTGGCGTGGGACACGCACTTCTACCCGTGGGTGGCCGGGAAGGTCGCCGACGTCGGCGCCAATGCCGCCGCGCTCGCGAGACAAGTCGCCAACGCGCAATCGATTCGAAGCGCGGACGGCGTCGTCCCCGTGGTGATCGGCGAGTACGGCAACTCCACCCTGGGGCCGACGATCGACAATGGTGGCGCGGAGTGCGTCCAGGCCGTCGGGGAGAGTGGTCGACCGAGCATGGCGTGGACGTGGGGTCCGGGCGAGAGCTACGGGTCGGACTCGCTCACCGATGCCAGCGGCAACCTGACGCCCTTCGGCGCTCAAGTGGCTTCGTTCATCGCGGCGCGCTGACGGCTGCGATCTCGCCCTCGCGACCGCGAGCGCGCGTGCTAGATCGGGCGAAAGCGCCATGGCCGACCATTGGTACAAGGACGCGATCTTCTACGAGGTCTACGTCCGCGGGTTCTTCGACTCGAACGGCGACGGCCGCGGCGATCTCCCCGGCCTCATCGCCAAGCTCGACTACCTCGTGGAGCTCGGCGTCGATTGCATCTGGCTCTTGCCGACGTACCCCTCGCCCCGCAAGGACGACGGCTACGACGTGAGCGATTTTCTCGGCGTTCACCCGGAGTACGGGACGCTCGCGGATTTCGATCGGCTCATCGCCGAAGCGCATCATCGCGGCCTCAAGGTCATCGGCGATCTGGTCCTGAACCATTGCTCGAGCGAGCATCCGTGGTTCCTGTCGGCGCGCTCCGACCCGGCGTCGCCGTACCGCGACTACTTCGTTTGGAGCGACGACGCGACGGAGTTCAAAGACGCCCGCATCATCTTCAGCGACACGGAGCGCTCGAACTGGACGTTCGACGCCGTGAGCGGGCGCCACTACTGGCACCGCTTCTACGCCCATCAGCCGGACTTGAACTTCGACAACCCGAAGGTGCAAGAGGAGATGATGGGGGTCGCGGACTTCTGGCTCCGGCGCGGGCTCGACGGCTTCCGCTGCGACGCCGTCCCGTACCTCTTCGAGCGCGAGGGGACGAGCTGCGAGAGCCTGCCCGAGACGCACGACTTCGTGAAGCGGCTGCGCGCGCGCATCGACGCGAACTTCACGGGGCGCATCCTCATCGCGGAGGCCAACCAGTGGCCGGAGGATCTCGTCCCCTATTTCGACGGCGAGTTCCAGATGGCGTTCCACTTCCCCTTGATGCCGCGCATGTTCATGGCGCTGCGCCAAGAGACGAAGAAGCCCATCGTCGAGATCCTCCAGCGGACGCCGCAGATCCCCGAGGGCTGCCAGTGGGGCCTCTTCCTCCGGAACCACGACGAGCTCACCCTCGAGATGGTGACCGACGCGGAGCGCGACTACCTCTACGAGGAGTACGCGAAAGATCCGCAGATGCGCCTCAACGCGGGGATCCGCCGTCGCCTCTCCCCGCTCCTCGGCGGAAGCCGGCGCCGGGTGGAGCTCCTGCATGGCCTGCTCCTCTCGCTGCCCGGGAGCCCCTTCCTCTATTATGGCGACGAGCTCGGGATGGGCGACAACGTCTACCTCGGCGATCGCGACGGCGTACGGACGCCGATGCAGTGGTCCTCGGACGTCAACGCGGGCTTCTCCCGCGCCGAGCCGGCGAAGCTGTACAGCCCGGTCTCGATGGACGCGGTCTACAATTACCAAAGCGTCAACGTGGACGTTCAGAACCGCAGCGAGGCCTCGCTCCTGCGCTGGGTGCGCCGCATGATCCGCGCGCGCAAGACGACGCGCGCGTTCGGGCGCGGCACGCTCACGATCATCGAAACGGAGAACGA
>JAYVXL010000652.1:0-13209 GCA_043785185.1 Myxococcales bacterium | reverse complement strand
GCTCGGGGAGCGGCGGCGACGCGACGCGGAGGGACATCGGCTCGTCGGCGCGCGCCGCGGGGCTCGCCAGGCTCGCCGTCGCGACGACGCATCCGGCGACGCAGAGCCTGAGGAGGCTGCTCGAGACGCGCGCGCTCATGACGTGACGCGAGGCGTTCGGCGTGTTGGAAGAAGGACGCATGGGCTCTCCTCCGGCGAGGGTTGTGGATGAAAGGCCTACGCGGACACCGGAATGTTTATATATTGTACAACTTATGTCCAGTCAAGGTGGGGCCCGCGGCGGGGCCCGCCCGGCTCGGCCTCGCCACGTGCAAACGCCACGTTTTGGATTGCGACGAGGGCGCGCGCGAGGCGTGTATATTCGACGCACCGACGGCAGGCCTTGCGTCGTTCCGTCAGCTCTCGTGCCGTGATTGCCTCGAGGGCGCCGGCCTCGACTTCGACTTTACGATGGCGTTTCAACCGTTCGTCGAAGCCGGAACCGGCGCGGTCTTCGGCTACGAAACTCCGCGAGCAGGTTGAGGCGCTGAAGCTAGGGATCATCGCCGAGGGGATCGAGACGAAGGAAGAGCTCGCGTTCCTGCGCGCCCGCGGGATCACGCTCGTCCAGGGCTATCTGTTCGCGAGGCTGCGAGGTCTTTGGCGTCGGACGACATCGTGTTCCCCGTCGCGCGCGGCTACTCTGCGCAGCCGCGACGGCCCGCCGTTCGCGTCCGCCGAGGAGAGGGTGCCGGGTGGGTGGCGTTTCAGAGGCCGCCGGGGGGAGGGCTACCGCGCCGCGCACACGGGCGGCGCGCCCGCGTCCCCGACGGCGAACGCGCAGCTGCCCGACGCGCACGCGCGGCCTCCGGTCACGGGGTCGCACGGTTGACCGTCGGCGAGGAGCGGCGCGCAGACGCCGCGGGGCGACCCCTTGCAGTAGCGCCCGGCCACGCAGAGCTGGTCGGACTCGTAGATGTTCGTGTCGCAAGGATCGCCGTCCAAGACCGACTGCAGCGCGACGCACGCGCCGAAGTTGCACGCGGCGGTGGATACGCATCGCTGCTCGGCGGTGATGGCCTCGGGGTTGGCCACGTCGAAGCACGGGCGTCCCGGTGGGTTCGCGACGATCGCATGGCACGTCCCGCTGCCCGCGTTGTGCGCGGCGACGCATGCGAAGCCGTCCCTGCACGGCGTGCTCGTCTCGGCGGTACCCCCGACGACGCACGGGGAGCCGTCGCCCCCGACCTTGCTCGAGCACCCGAGAGCGAGGAGCAGCGAGAGGACACCGATCGGGAGGACCAAGGGGACGCGCATGGCCGAGCTCCGGCGCATTCGAACGGGGCTCAGCCGCCGCACCGGGTGATGGCCAGGACGGCGTACGCCGTCGCCATGTCCGCCTCGAAGGTCCTGTTGATCTCGCCGTCGGCGTTGAGGGAGTAGCCGGCCCATGCGCCGTTCTCGTGCTGCGAGCGGAGCAACCACGCGACGCCGCGCGCGGCGCTGTCGCCGCCGAGGTGGCCTTGGCATAGCGCGAGCGACGCGAGCGCCGTCGCGTAGCCGTCCGATGCGCCGTTGGGATCGACCCGCTTGCCGCTGCCCCAGGTCGCCATGCTCCATCCACCGTCGGGGCGCTGGCGCTTCACGAGGTCCGCGGCGAGCTCGCGCCGGAGCGCGTCGTCCAAGAGGCCGGGCCAGCGATCCGACGCCCACAGCAGGTACACTCTCTGGTGAAGCTTCGGAGGGTTCGCGCGAGCGGCGAGTCGCGCGCGCGCGTGCTCCGCGAGACGTTCGACGCGCGCGCCGGCGCGCGACCGTTCCGCCGCGGGGAGGTCGGCCACCAGCGACGCGGCAAACGCGACGCCGCAGTCGTCCCCCGTCTCCCAGGGCTCGTACTTGAAATCGAACCAATCCCAGGCGCCGTCCGCGCGCTGACTTGCCCACATGAGATCGAGCGCGCGCATCGCCGAAGGCGAGAGCGGCCGCCCGCGCGCGAGATCCGCGTGCGCGAGCGACGCGGCGTCGACGACGGCTTCGACGCCGCGCGAGCGCGTCGCGAGCTTCGTCCCCGCCGCTCCGAACCACGGCGTCGCCTTCGACCAATCGGAGACCGTGGCCGCACGCGCCTCGATGCTCGCGCGTACGGAGTCGAGCGCCGCCTCGCCGCCCGGCAGCGCGGGCCGCGCGAGGAGGTAGGGATGGGTCGTGTGGCAGGTCGCCATGCAGTCGATGTTCTGGTGCAGCTCCTCGATCCACGGGGGATGGGCGATGTCGTCGAGCGCACGCGCGTCGAGATACTCTGCCGCGCGAGAACGCCATGCCTGCGGCGTGGGGACAGGCTTCGCGGGAGCCGCCGCCGCAGAAGCCGCCGCAGGCGCCCGCGCTCGTGGGGACGACGGCGCGGCAGCCGACGCGCAAGCCGCGGCAAGAGCGGCGACGAGCAGCAGCATTGGGTTGCGCGAGGTCGGCATCGTCCACCGACGATACGCCGCTTTGCTCGCTCGAAGCGCCCTCTCGACGGGTGGTAGCCTGGCGCGATGAAGGCGCTGACGTTCTCCCGCTTCGGCGGCCCCGAGGTGCTCGAGCTCCGCGACGTCGCCGATCCCGCCCCCGCCGCCGGCGAAGCGCTCGTGCAGACGAAGGCGATCGGGGTGAACTTCGCCGACGTGTACCGGCGTCGCGGCAACTATCACCTCGAGGGCGCGCCGCCGTGGATCCTCGGCTACGAGGGCGCGGGCGTCGTCGCGTCGGTCGCAGGCGAAGAAGCGGGCGTCGCCGTCGGGGCGCGCGTGGCGTTCGCCGACGCCCCTCACGCGAACGCAGAGCTCGTGCGCGTTCCTGTAGAGAAGCTCGTGCCGCTGCCGGACGACGTATCGTTCGAGACGGGGGCGGCGCTGCTCCTCCAGGGCCTGACGGCGCACTACCTCGTGCACGACAGCTACGCGCTGCGCCGCGGCGACGAAGCGCTCGTGCACGCGGCGGCCGGAGGCGTCGGCCTCCTCCTCGTCCAGATCGCCGCGATGCTCGGCGCGCGGGTCACCGGAATGGTGTCCTCGGAGGCCAAGCGTTCGACGGCGCTCGCGGCCGGCGCGGCGGCGGTGCACGTCTACGGCGTCGGCGCGATGGAAGCCGCGAAGGCCGGCGCGGCGGGCGGGCGCGGCTTCGACGTCGTCTACGACAGCGTGGGCGCGACGCTCGAGCAGAGCCTCGCCGCGGCGCGCACGGGGGGGCACGTCGTCTTTTTCGGCATGGCCGGCGGCGACCCCGCGCGGGTCGATCCGCGACGGCTGATGGACGAGAGCAAGACGCTCACCGGCGGTGATCTGTGGAACGTGCTGACGTCGCGCGCCGAGCGCGTGCGTCGCGCGGGCGAGCTCTTCGCGTGGGTGCGCGCCGGCAAGCTTCGCGTGCACGTCGGCGGCACGTTCGCGCTCGCCGACGGGCGCCGCGCCCACGAGACGCTCGAAGGGCGCGCGAGCACCGGCAAGCTTCTGCTCTTGCCGTGACGCGCGCCCTCGCCGACGTCGCGATCGCCCCTACGGCTCGCCTGCGGGCGAGCGCAACCGCAGCGCGTCGGCCGGCATCGAATGAGAAATAGGCTCGTAATTTTGAGCCCTTGGAGCGACATGAATCACGCGGGTTGCTGTACCGTCTGACCTGCAGCAATAGAAACGCGCCCCTCGACGCCCCTATGGCCCGAGCGGGAACCGGAGATCCCACGATGAAACGCCTGCGATTCGCCCTCGTCCTCCTCGCTAGCCTCGCCTTCGCCGGAGCCGCGTCCGCGGACGACGGCGCGCAGAAGTTCGTGCAGGCGGAGCACGTCAAGCTCGAGGCGCTCCTTCGGCAGCCCGCGTCGGCGGCGCGCGACGGCCAAGTCAACCACGCGCTCGACACGATGGTCGACTACGACGAGCTCGCGCGCCGCGCGTTCGGCCTCCCCTGCCCGCCGACGCACGCGTCGTGCACCAACCATTGGGGTGAGCTCACCGATCAGCAGCACGCGGAAATCGCCGGGCTCCTCAAGAGGCTCGTGGAGAAGAACTACCGCAAGAACCTGATCAAGACGCTCGACTACGAGGTGACGTACAAGGGTCAGAAGGACCTCGGCGGCGGCGACGCGAAGATCCGCACCGAGGCGAAGAGCAAGCTGAAGCCGCGCGATCCGGCCGTGCAGGTCGACTACGTCGTAAAGCCCGAAGGTGGGGCTTACCGCATCGTCGACATCGTCACCGAAGGCTCGAGCCTCACGAAAAACTACTACGACCAGTTTCACAAGATGCTGACGACCCCGGGCCAGGGGTACCCGCACATCGTGAAGAAGCTGAACGAGAAGATCGCCAAGCCCGACTGAACGCGCGCGCTCGGCTACTTCGCGAGCTCGCAGAGGTACGGGAGCCTCGACGCGCCGTCGTCGGAGTGCAGGAGCTGCGTTCCGTAGTCGCCGAGGGCGAGCCTCATCCACGCGAAGGAGCCGCCCGCCGGCTGCCCCTCTGACCACTCGAGCGGGTATTGCGTCTGCGGCGCGCCGTCGGCCCAGTGCCAGACGCCGCCGTCACCGCGCGCGAGGCCGACCCAGAGCTGCAGCGGCGTGGTGGCGCCGCCGAACGTGTCGAGCTCGCGCCCCACCGTCTCGCGCTCTTCGCGGGTCTCGAACACCGCGAGGCTCGCGCCCATCCCCTTGCAGCCGGCCGCGGCCTCGGCGGGCGAGCTGGCGGTCCCGACGTAGACATAGTGATGCGACGTGGCCGCGACCGTGAGGCACCCGAAGCCGCCGCACTTGTGCGCGGTCGTGCCCGCGGGCTCGCGCTCGCACACGACCGGGACCGCCGGGTTGAGCCCCGCGCAGTTGTCGGTGAGCCACGACGGGCCGCCGTCGCCGGCAAAAACGCACTGGCGTGATGAGAGCGGGTCGCGCTTCGGAAAGTCGCGAGAGCCGGCCGGCACGCGCGCGTAGCAGCCGTCACATTTCCAGCTCCACCCGGGCTCTTCCGGTGGGACTTGCGCGGCGTAGGTGGCCACGCCCGCCGAGCCTGGCGTGGCCAGAAGGCCGACCCAGAAGTCGCTGGCCTTCCAGCCGGCGACGAGGCCGAACTCCGCGTCGCTCACGAACGTGACGATATGCGCGCCTGCGGCCTCGCATGACTGCTTCGCGGACTCGAAGCGGGGGGCCGCCGGGGCGCTGAAGTAGCAGTGGCCGCTCGACGGATCGAGCAGACCGCCGTCGCAGGCGATCTCGCATTGGGCCGTGCACCCCGGCGCGCCGGCCTCGGACGGGTCGCATCGCTCGCCCGCGTCGACGTCGATGATGCCGTCGCCACAGAAGCCGGGCGTCGGCGGGTCGCCGCCGTCGAATGCGGCGAGGCCGGCCGTGGAGATGTCGGGCAAGCAAGCCGCGGCGAGAGCGACAAGCGCGGGCGCCGCACCAAGGGCGAGTGCCGCCGCCCAGGAGAGGAAGCGCTTCTTCGACGGCCCCGTCACGCGGGCTACCCTAGCAAAGCCGGTGCCGCTTGCGACAAACGGCGTATGATTGAGGCTCAATGGTGTTGGGCGCGGCTTCGATGGCGCAAGGGGAGCGAGCGCGCGAAGACGTGGCCGAGAGATATCGTTCGCTCTTCGTCATCGGCCAAGGTGGGATGGGGAGCGTCGAGGTCGCCCTCGAGCGCGCCGGGACCGAGTTCCAGCGAATCGTCGCCCTCAAGCGCATGCTGCCCGGCGGCGCGGCGGACAAGCGCCACGTGGAAATGTTCATGCGCGAGGCGCGCCTCGCGGCCCTCCTCAGCCACCCGAACGTCGTGCACGCGTTCGACTTCGGCGAGGCGAAGGGGGAGCTCTACCTCGCGATGGAGTACGTCGAGGGCGAGCCGCTCTCGCGCGTCGTCGAGGCGGCGTACGAGAAGGAGGGGCGCCTCGCCCCCGCGCTCGTCGCGCACGTCCTCGCCGAGATCTGCGACGGACTGCACGCGGCGCACGAGCTCTGCGACGTGAGCGGCCGATCGCTCAGCGTCGTGCACCGCGACGTGTCTCCGCACAACGTGATGGTCGCGTACGAGGGGCACGTGAAGCTCCTCGACTTCGGCGTCGCGAAGATCGAAGACGATCGCGGCGTCACCAAGACCGGCGAGGTCAAGGGTAAGACCGGGTACATGTCGCCCGAGCAAGCGATGGGCGATCCGCTCGATCGACGGAGCGATCTCTACGCCATCGGCGCCGTCCTCTTCGAGTGCCTCGCGGGTCGGCGCATGTGGATGGGGACGGACATGGATGTCATCCGCAAGCTCGCGCTGGAAGAGCCGCCGCGGCTCGAGGACGTCGCGCCGGAGACGCCGAAGCGCCTCTGCGAGCTGCACGCGCGCCTCGTCGCACGCGAGCGAAGCGGGCGCCCCGAGACGGCGCGACAGGTCGCCGAGGAGCTGCGCGCCTTCATCGCCCAGACAGGCACTCGGCCGGACGCCCGCGTCATGCGCGCGGTCATGGGCCGCCTCTTCGCGCTCGAGGAAGAGCGCCGCAAAGCGCAGCTCACCGAGGCGCTCACGGCCGTGGTGACCCCGGGCCAGGTCGCGACGCTGCGCGCCAGCCTCGGGCCGAGGGCGCCCATCCCCGAGCACTTGCTGGAGGCGCCGGCGGCGCGGGCCGAGACGGACGCCGGCGACTCGACGAGCGCGTACGTCGGCGCCCCGCCGGCGCGCGGGCGCTCGCCGCTCGTGGTCGCCGGCATCCTGGCGGTCCTCGTCGGCGTGGGCGTGGCAGGCGGCGCGCTCCTCAAGGGTGGCGCCCTACTCGGCGGCGCCGGCGGAGAGTCGAAGCCGATCGCGATCCCCGCCGCGCCGAGCGCGACGAACGCGAGCGCGAGCGCGACGAAGACGAACGCAAACGCGACCGCGACGATCGACGCGAAGGCGACGACGAGGCCGAGCGCAGCCGCCGCGATCCCGCCGCCGCTGCCGCTTTCGAACAAGCCTCGCCCGGGGGGCAGCGCGCGTCCGAAGCCGGTGGGCGCGACCGCGACGCCCACCGCCGCGCCCACCGCCGCGCCCACCGCCGCGCCCACCACCCGGCCCCCGCTCGATGTCGATCCGAACGCAGTCCCGTAGCCTCGTCGCCGTGGCCGCGCTCGCCTGCGCGGGCGCAGTCGCGTCGGCGCCGCGCCACGCCCACGCGCAGGACGACGACGGCAAGGCGCAAGTCCGCGAGCGATTCAAGGCCGGCATGGAGAAGTACCAGCAAGGCGCCTACCGCGAGGCGATCGGCTACTGGGAGGCGATCTACCGCGAGATGGGCGCGCGCGACGGCTACCGCCTGTCGTTCAATCTCGCGCGGGCGTACGAGAAGTTCAGCGACTTCACCGTCGCGGCCGAGCGCTACGAGTCGTTCCTGAACGAGGTCGCGCAGCGGCGACAGGCGGGAAAATCCCTCGACCCGGTCGTCGAGAAAGAAGAGACGGAGGCCCAAGAACGCCTCACCGAGCTCCGCCAGACCAAGGCGCGCCTCATGGTGAACGCCGCCAAGCAGTCGCTCGACGCGAAGGTCGACGAGTCCGATCGCCGCGCGGCCGGCTTCGTCGCGTACGTCGCGCCGGGGTCGCACGTCGTCGTGTTCATGCGCGGCGGCGAGGTCGCCGGCAAGCGCGAGGTCCACGTGAAGGCCGGCGAGCTTCTGGAGATCGCCGCGCCCGAGCTGCCCGAGGTGCCGCCTCGGCTGCAGGTAACGACGACGCGCGAGGTCGCGCACCCCTTCCCGCCCACGCTCCTCTACGTCGCCGGCGCCGTCACGCTCGCCAGCGTCATCGTGCCGATCCTCACCTACAGCCACGCGTCGAGCGTGAAGCGCGAGCACGACGCGCTCTTGGACGGCCGCGGCAACGCGAGCGGCGACGCGCTCGTCCAAGCCCGCGCGCTCGAGAGCGACTATGCCAGCGCGCGCACGACGGCGTACGCGACGCTCGCGATCCCGGCCGCGCTCGCCGTCGTCACCGGCGGCCTCGTGACTTGGTACTTCCTCGGCACGAAGGAGCGCGAGGTCGTCGTGCGGCCGGACGCATCGCCGACGTCGCTCGGGGCGAGCGCGGTCGTGCGGTTCTGAGCGCGCGCGCTACTCGCCCTTCTCGATCCCGTATTTTCGCAGGTACGCGCGCACGTGGTGGCGCTCCATGCCGCTCTGGCGCGCCATCTCACTCACGTTGCCCTTCGCGGCGCGCGACAGGCTCGAGAAGTAGCCGCGCTCGAACTGCGAGATCGCGCCGCGCTTGGCTTCGGTGAAGGCCGTCGCGGCCTTGCCGGCTTGCGAGTCGACGGCCGTGTCGCGCGCGAGCGTGAGGACGTCGTCGATCGCGTTCGGCGTGTCGGCGAGCGTCGCGGCCACGCTGACGACGTTCACGAGCTCGCGCACGTTGCCCGGCCAGTCGTACGAGCCCATGCGCGAGTTGATCCACTGCTCGACCGTCTTGGCGTGCTCCGGCCGGCCGACCCGGCCGCAGATCTCCTCGATGAGGAGCGGCAGATCGGTGATTCGCTCACGCAACGCGGGGAGCTCGATGCGGACTTGCGCGATGCGAAAGAAGAGATCGCTCCGGAAGCGTCCGGCGTTCATTTCGGCGCCGAGGTCGCGGCGGGTGGCGGCGAGGACGCGCACGTCCATCGGCTCGAATTGGTTGCCGCCGACGCGCTTGATCTGGCGCTCGGCGAGCGCGCGGAGCAGCTTCGGCTGCAGCTCGAGCGGCAGCTCGCCGAGCTCGTCGAGGAAGAGCGTGCCCTTGTCGGCCTCCGCGAGCGCGCCCTTGCGACGCTCCGTCGCGCCGGTGAAGGAGCCCTTCTCGTGGCCGAAAAGAAGGCTCTCGGCGAGCGTCGGCGGGATGGACCCGCAGTCGACGACGACGAAGGGGCCGCTCTTCCGCGGGCTGCTCTCGTGGATCGCCTTGGCGACGACCTCCTTGCCGGTGCCCGTCTCGCCGAGGATGAGCACGCTCAGCGGCGTGGCGCTCACCTTCTCGAGCACGCCGAAGACGCGGCGCATCTTCGGCGCGTTGCCGACGAGCCCGCCGAAGCGCTCGGCGAAGCCCACGTCGACGCGGTGCTTGGCGGTCGGCTCGATGACGAGGCTCGACTGGCCGACGGTGAGCTCGCAGCTCTTCGTCACCACGACCTCTCGCACGCGAAGGGCGCCGATGAACGTGCCGTTCGTGCTGCCGAGGTCCTTCACGAGGATGCCCTCGTTGGTCGCGCGCAGCTCGCAGTGGAGCGAGCTGACCTCCTGATCGGTCATCGCGATCTGCGTGTTCGGATCGCGCCCGACGACGACGGGGTCCACGTCGATCGCGACTTCGCGCCCGTCCGCCGTGCGCGCGGTGCCACCGCGGACGAACCAATGAACGACGCGGGCGTGGGTGGAGCCGTGGGTCATGCCCTTCGACTCTAGTCCGATTTAGTGCGTGCCGGTCGTGTGCGCGCCCTCGGCCGTCGGCTCGATGAAGATGCCGAGCGGCTCGAGCACCGCGAGCTGGTCGCGCGTGATGCCGACGCCGCGGTCCGAGAAGAACAGATCGTTTTCCTCCATCGTCGCGCGCTGCTGACCGATGAACAGGATCGGGTCGCCGGATTTGTTGTACCCGAGCTGCACGAGCGTGTTCTTCGGCCACGAACCGCCCTCGAACTCGAGCCCCTTCCGGAGCGAGTAGAAGCCCTCGTTCGGGAGCTTCACGAGGCTGTCGGCGTACGAGAGGCCGCGGAACGGGATGCCGTTTCCGTGGAAATGCCAGCGGTTCATGATGTTGTGGTCCGGCGCGATGACCACGGGCAGACCCGAATCGGAGTGGTTGTGGAAGTAGACGAGCGCGCCGGCGGGCACCTCGGTCTCGTGCTCCGGCAGCGGCTTCGTCGTTCGGTACAGCCCACACGCGGGGAGGATGTTCTTCAGCGCCATGGGAGGCTCCTTTAGCAGAGCGCCTGCGCGGCGTCAGTCAGTATGCGGGACCGCGAAGGTCTCAGGCCCCTTCGGGCGGCGCTTTGTCCGGCGGGGGCGGCGTCGCCGACTCGTGCGAGCCCGAGAGGCCGGTGAACTCGACGCCGACGATGACGCCGTCCGGTTCTTCCTGGACCCAAACCACGCGCCCCTTGCGCGGCGGGCCGTCGCCGGTGCCGACGTCGACCTCGAACTCGTCGCCGACGGTGACCTTCTCCTCGAGGATGGCGCGAACGCCGCCGCGGCTGACGTTGAGGGCCCAGCCTTCGTGCGCGAGCTTGCCGTTCGCGTCCTTCAGAAATACGCGCGTCGAGACCTCGCGCCTCGCCCCGCCCCTTCGCATCGCGTGTTGCCCGTCCGCGCTCGGACCCGTCGGGGGTGGCGGCGGCGGCGGCGGCGGCTGGTTGCGATTGGTCACGGCGCCTCTCCGGGGAGCATAGCAGGGTTCAAAAGAAGAATGGAAAGGGGCGCTTAGGGTGCGCTCTCTCCCAGACGGGCCTTGACGGAGACGCGTGCGGGAGACGACAATCTTTTCGCGGTGCTCGACGAAGTCGCGATCGCCGTTTCTTGGTGGCGGCGATTTGAGCTAGTTTTAAAGGGGCGGGGCGGCGAGAAAAACCCACAGTGACCCCTCAACAGCTGAAAAAAGCGCTCGTCGCAGCGGGATTCGAGGTCTTTCGGACCTTGGGCGATGACGTCGTCCTGGCCGACCGCGTGCGCGAAAATCTCATCATGGACTCCGGCGTCCGCCTGCGATCGGGCGCGCCGCTCCAGGTGAAGGTCGTTCTTCGCGCGCAGCGCGCCGATTTCCCCAGCGAGGGCGAGGCGGAGCTGTTCGACCGCGTCCGCGCGCACGGCAAGCAGGTGATGGCCGAAGGCTTTACCGAGCTGTCGGCCACCGCGACGAACGTGACGGACCCGGCCGACGAGGGCCGCACGCTCGACACGTTTTACGAGGTGACGTTCGCGAAGGACGTGGCTGATTTCGACGGCGCGATGCCCGAGCTGAAGCTCGCGATGGCGTTCGACAAGGCGATCCGCAAGTAGCCGCCCGCCCGGCGTCTGTACGGGGCGAGCCGCTGCCGTCGCCTGTTCCGGTCAATCGACGTTCGCGAGCCTCCTGGTGGGTCGCTGCCGTCGATTGCCCGTTCCGGTCAATCGACGTTCGCTCTGGCCGCGATTTGCGCTAAGACCGCCCTCCCATGCTCGACCTTTTCCGGAAGCGCGGCCTTTCTTCGGTCGTCTACGGCGTCATCATCGTGGCGACGATCCTCGTCTTCGTCATCCAGTTCCGCCCGAACGCGGGCCAGCAGACCGCGTCGCTGAAAGAGGCGTGCGTGGTGCTCGTCAAGGGCCACTGCGTGAACCCCAAATCGTTCAAGGCGGCCTACCGCCTGCTCATCCCGCGCGACCAGCAGGGCAACCTGCTGACGGCGCGCGCGCGGCAGATGCACCTCGGGCAGGTGACGGCCGACGGCCTCGTCGAGCGCGAGCTGCTCGTCAGCGAAGCCGACCGCATCGGCGTGCGCGCGACGCCCGACGAGGTCGACGGCGAGATCCTGAACGGCTTCATCCACGTCTCGATCCCCAGCGACAACCCGTACCTCCAGAGCTCGCTTCGCGTCGCCGACGGGAAGATCTACGCCGGCTTCAAGGACCAGAAGACCAAGCAGTTCGACTACAAAGTCTACGAGCGCAGCATCCGCATGCTGACGGGCAAGAGCGCGACGGAGTTCAAGGAGGAGCAGGAGCGCGAGCTCGTGGCCTCCAAGATGCGCGAGATGATCAAGTCGC
The DNA here is from genome assembly GCA_043785185.1 of Myxococcales bacterium. GTDB lineage: Bacteria > Myxococcota_A > Polyangia > Polyangiales > Polyangiaceae > JANYHK01. The sequence continues at coordinate 1,479 of JAYVXL010000652.1, read as the reverse complement.
CCATCCGCGTGAGCGACGCCGAAGCCCTCGAGATGTACGTCACCGAGAAGAGCAGCGCGAAGGTCGCGTACGTCGACATCAAGACGACGTGGCTCGCCCGCTGGGCCGCCGTCGCCAAGCAGAGCGACGTCGACGCGTGGCTGAAGGACAAGACGAACGAGGCCGTCGTCGACGCCGCGATGGTCCAGCGCGAAAAGGACAGCGCGCCGGTCGCGGGCCACATTCGGCACATCCTCGTAAAGGTGACGCCCGAGGCGCGCGTGGAGGACAAGGCGCTCGCGCTCGGCCGCATCGCCAAGGCGTTCGGCCGCGTGAAGGGCGGCGAGGCGTTCGCCGACGTGGCGCGCGACGTGAGCGAGGACACGAGCGCCAGCCGCGGCGGCGACGTCGGCGACAAGACCGACGGCTTCGTCGAGCCGTTCAAGGTCGCCGCGGACGCGCTCAAGCCCGGCGAAATGACGCCCGAGGCGATCGAGACGCAGTTCGGCTACCACCTCATCTACCGCGACGCGCCCGACCAGAAGGCCGAGATCCTCGCGAAGCTGAGGCACGGCGCAGCGCGGCAGCTTTACTTGAAGGCGCAGACGCTGGAGCTCGCGAAGACCCTCGCCGCGGCCGTGCGCGCCGACTTGAAGGCGGGCAAGAGCGCCGACGACGCCGCAAAGGCCATCGTTGCAAAATACACCAAAGCGCCCGAGAAGCTCCCCCCGCTCGGCGTGCACGGCGCGGCGAAGGCGGCCACGGCCGCCGCCGGCGCCAAAGACGCGGGCGCGGCGGACGCGACGACCCTGCACGCCGAAGGCGGCGGCGCGCCGCTCCGGCCGGCGATCGAGCCGAAGGCGCCGACCGCCGACACCGATCCGGATCGGCCCCAAGCGCAGGCCTCCGCCGGCTTCAACAAGGGCGGCGACGCGATCAGCGATCTTGGCAGCGACGCGTCCGCCGAGGTGAGCAAGTTCGCCTTTGCCGGCAAGGAGGGCGACGTGATGGCCGAGCCGCTGCGCACCAACGATGGCTTCATGGTGATCCAGCTGAAGGAGCACAAGGCGTCGACGAAGGAAGACTTCGAGAAGGAGCGCGACACGTACGTGCAGACGCTCCTCGCCGCGAAGCAGGCCGAGTCGCTCGCGCTCTACGTCAAGCGCCTCCGCGAGTCGGCGAAGGCCGACGTGAAGATCGACGAGACGTACACGAAGGAGGCGACCGGCAAGGACGGCGGCGCCCCTTCGGACTTCGACGAGGAAGAGCAATAAGGGTGACGGGCCCGGACGGCCTGCAAGCGCGCGCGCACACGCTGGCCAACGGCCTGCGCGTCATCACGACGCCGCAGCCGCAGCTGCACCGCGCGCACGTCGCGTGCTACGTGCGCGTCGGCTCGCGCTTCGAGGACACGCGCACCAACGGCGTGAGCCACTTCCTCGAGCACATGCTCTACCGCGGCACCGACCGGCTGCCGAGCGCGCACGAGGTGAACCTCGC
>JAYVXL010000651.1:0-4196 GCA_043785185.1 Myxococcales bacterium | reverse complement strand
AGCTCTTCATGCTCCAGTGCCGCTCGGCGAAGCGCGCCGGCCGCGCCGCCGTGCGCATGGCCGTCGAGATGGTGAAGGAGGGCCTCATCACGAAAGACGAGGCGATCCTCCGCGTCGACGCGAGCGCGCTCGACCAGCTCCTGCACCCGACGCTCGACCCGAAGGCGCCCAAGAGGCTGCTCGCCAAGGGGCTCTCCGCGAGCCCGGGTGCCGCGCAGGGGCACATCGTCTTCTCGGCCGACGAGGCCGAGCGCCGCGCCGGCCAGGGCAAGCCGGTCATCCTCGTGCGCATCGAGACGAGCCCCGAGGACATTCACGGCATGAAGGCCGCGCGCGGCATCCTGACGGCGCGCGGCGGCATGACGAGCCACGCGGCCGTCGTCGCGCGCGGCATGGGCAAGGCGTGCGTCGCCGGCTGCTCGGCGGTCAGCATCAGCTACGCCGAGCAGGTCATGACCATCTCCGTCTACGACGAGAGCGGCCGCCCGACCGAGACGGTCGTCCTCAAGAAGGGCGACCTCATCACGCTCGACGGCTCGACCGGCCACATCTACGAGGGCGCCGTCCCGACGGTGCAGGCCGCGCTCACGGGCGAGTTCGGCGAGCTCATGGCGTGGGCCGACGCGGCGCGCACGATGAAGGTGCGCGCGAACGCCGACACGCCGCTCGACGCGCGCACCGCGCGCGCGTTCGGCGCCGAGGGCATCGGCCTCTGCCGCACCGAGCACATGTTCTTCGAGGAGGACCGCATCGCCGCGATGCGCGAGATGATCCTGAGCGACACGGTGGAGCAGCGCGAGAAGGCGCTCGCCAAGCTCCTGCCGTCGCAGCGCGAGGACTTCGTCGGCCTCTTTCGCGAGATGGGCGGCCTCCCGGTGACCATCCGCCTGCTCGATCCGCCGCTCCACGAGTTCCTCCCGACCGAGGACAAGCAGATCGAGCACCTCTCCATGGTGATGGGCGTGTCCGCCGCGAAGCTCGAGCAGCGCACCAAGGATCTGCACGAGTTCAACCCGATGCTCGGCCACCGCGGCTGCCGCCTCGCGATCACCTACCCGGAGATCTACGCGATGCAGGCCCGCGCCATCCTCGAGGCGGCGCAGATCGTCTCCAAGGAGGGCGTGGAGATCTACCCCGAGATCATGATCCCGCTCGCGATGACCAAGGGCGAGCTCGTGAAGATGCGCGGCATCGTCGATCAGGCGGCCGATCTCGTCTTCGGCGCGGGCAAGCGCGTCCCGTTCTCGTTCGGGACGATGATCGAGCTGCCGCGCGCCGCGCTCATGGCCGGCGAGCTGGCGGAGGCTGCCGAGTTCTTCTCCTTCGGCACGAACGATCTCACGCAAGCGACGATGGGGCTCTCGCGCGACGACGCGGGGCGCTTCCTGCCGGCGTACGTGGAGGTCGGCATCCTCCAAAAGGATCCGTTCGTCTCGCTCGATCAGGAGGGCGTGGGCCAGCTGATTGCCGTGGCGATCGAGCGCGGCCGCAAGGTGAAGACGAAGCTCAAGATCGGCGTGTGCGGCGAGCACGGCGGCGATCCGTCGAGCATCCAGTTCTTCCAGAAGGCGGGGCTCGACTACGTCAGCTGCTCGCCGTTCCGCGTGTCGATCGCGCGCCTCGCGGCGGCGCAAGCGGCGCTGACGGCGAAGGCCGGCGGCCGGGGAGCGAGCAGCGGGACGGCGTAGCTCGCGTCAGTCCTTGCAGCAGCGGAAGCCGACCCTCAGGAGCGTGGCCTTCCGCTGCGCCTGGGCGCTCACTTCCCAGCACCGAAGCGCCTTGTCGTCGGCAACCGAGGCGAAGTCGCCTCCGCGCGTCTTACAGTTTTGACCGGAGACGTCGGCGCCGGCGGTGTCGCACGCGTCCTCCCACTCCGCAACGTTGCCGCTCATGTCGAAGAGGCCCGACGGGGTCCCCTCGCATCTGGGCTGGCTCATCACGTCGGCGGGCCCGTTCGTGTTGTCGACGCAGCGCCCCGGATGATACGTCGAGCCGCCATACGGGAACGCGCGCGAGCTGTCCCCCCCGGAGCACGCGACGAGCCACTGGTCCTTCGCAGGATTGGCGGGATCGTCCGTCGGTAGCGTGAGGCCTCCGCCGCCCCGCCTGCCGCAGAGGCGCTTGCCGACCGACGCGCAGTAGGCGACGGCATCGCACCAATCGACGCAGCGGATAGGGCGGGCGGGCGCGGCGAGCCGATAGTTGCTGCACTCGCCCGTCTCGATCTTCGTGGGGTCGAAGCTCGTGTTCCATGCGCAGCTCAGGCCCTGCTGGACCGTCACGCCGGCGTCCAGGAAGGCCCCGTACTGGGCCTCGGTCACCTCCGTCGCGTCGACGCAGAACGAAGGTCCCCCCGAGAGGGACGAGGCGACCACCATCGCCGGACCCGGCAGTCCGGTGCAGGGCCCGGGCCCGCCGGTCGCGTCGGGGGCCGCGTCGGGCCCGCCACCGCCGTCGCGCGCGTCGCCTGCGGCGCCGTCGGCCGCCCCGCTGTCCGAGGCGCCGTCCGCCGCAGCGCCGTCCGCGGACGCGCCGCCCGCGACCCCGACGCCGTAGTCCGTCGACAGCCCCGCGACGAGCCCGCAGCCTGCGACGGCCGCGACCGCCGCGACGGCCAGCAGAGCAGCGACGGAGCGCGCGCGTCCGAGCATCCCTCAGAGTAGCACCTCGGGCAGCGCGGTCAGCCGAGCTCGCGCATCGCCTCGTCGCTCGCCGCGATCGTATCGTCGATGTCGGTCTCCGTGTGCGCGCCGGAGAAGAACGCCGCCTCGAACTGCGACGGCGGCCAGTACTGCTTGCGCGCCAGCATTCCGCGGTGCCACGCGGCGAAGCGCTTGGTGTCGCACGCGCTCGCGTCGGTGAAGTTGCGGATCGGGCCCTTGCCGAAGAAGAGGGTGATCATCGACCCGACGCGCTGCACGCAGCCGTCCACCTTGTGCTTCGCGAGCGACGCGGCGAGGCCCGCCTCGAGGCGGGCGCCGAGCGACTCGAGCTTCGCGTAGAGCGCGTCATCGAGGCGCTCGAGCGTGGCGAGCGCGGCGCTGACGCACACCGGATTGCCGCTGAGCGTGCCCGCTTGGTAGACGGGGCCGAGCGGCGCCACCTTCTCCATGATCTCGCGCTTGCCGCCGTAGGCCGCGAGCGGCATGCCGCCGCCGATGATCTTGCCGAGGCACGTCATCTGCGGAACCAGCCCCGCGCGCGCTTGGTAGCCGCCGCGCGCGACGCGCGAGCCGGTCATCACCTCGTCGAAGATCGAGACCGCGCCGTGTTTCGCGCAGCTGGCGATGATCTCTTCGAGGAAGCCCGGCGCCGGCACGACGACGCCCATGTTCCCGACGACCGGCTCCACGATGACGGCGGCGATCCGATGGCCGCGCGAGGCGAAGAGCTCCTTCAGCGCGGGGATGTCGTTGTACGGGAGCGTCGTCGTGTTGCCGGCCGCGCCGTTGGGGACGCCCGCGGAGTCGGGGACGCCGAGCGTCATCGCGCCGCTGCCCGCCTTGACGAGGAGGAAGTCGGCGTGCCCGTGGTAGCAACCCTCGAACTTAACGATCACGTCGCGGCCGGTGAAGCCGCGCGCCGCGCGGAGCGCCGCCATCGTGGCCTCGGTGCCGCTCGACACCGCGCGCATCATCTCGATCGACGGGTAGAGCGCGGTGACCGTCTCGGCGAACCGGACCTCGAGCTCGGTGGGCGCGCCGTAGCTCGTCCCGCGCGCGGCCGCAGCGGCGATGGCGGCGATGACCGCGGGGTGCGCGTGGCCGAGGATCATCGGTCCCCAGGAGCCGACGTAGTCGGTGTACCGCGTGTCGTCGGCGCCGAAGAGGTACGCCCCCTCCGCGCGCGAGATGAAGACGGGCTCGCCGCCGACCGCCCGAAACGCGCGCACCGGGCTGTTGACGCCGCCGGGGATGAGCTTCTTGGCGCGCTCGAAGAGGCCCTTGGAGATGGGATCGCTCATGGCCGTCGAGCCTACGGCATGCGTCCGCGCATGGGAACGTCTCGCTGCGTCACCCGCCGCGGTCAGCCGGTCGAGCGCCAGAGGTAGGCCGCGTACGCGCTGAACGCGACGAGGACGAGCAAGACGAGGACGATGATCACGGCGCCGCCGCTGCGGCGGGGCGCGCGCGTCGTCACCGTCGGCACGGCGGTCTGCCACGGCGCGAACGCCGGCGTCGGGGCCTGGGGTTGGG
>JAYVXL010000650.1:0-4212 GCA_043785185.1 Myxococcales bacterium | reverse complement strand
CCGAGCACCGTCGCGAGCTCGCGGCGGAGGCCGGCGCGAAGGCGCTGCGCGTCGAGGAGCTCCGGCGCGGTGACGGTGTCGAGCGTCGCGAAGGCGATTTGCAGGTCGAGCGTCAGGCGGTCGGCGTGATGAAGCCACTCGTCGCGCAGCGCCGCGCGCGCCTCGACGGCGATGCTCACGTAGCCGATCGGCGCCGCGAAGCGCGCCATCGTGAGCGCCACCGGGACGAGCACCGCGCCCTCCTTGACGAGCGCGTCCAGCGCCGCCTTGCCTGCGCGCGCGACCGCCGGCTCGGCGTCCCTCCACTCGCTGTCGCAGACGCCGACGCGCAGCCCGCGCACGCCGCGCCCGATCGCGCGCGCGAGCGACCCCGGCGGAAGCGGCGGCGCCCAGCGCGTCTCGTCGTCCCCGGCGTCCTCGCCGCACGTGGCCTCGATGACGTGCGCGAGGTCGAGCGCGCTCGAGGCGAGAGGCCCCAAATGCGCGACGGTGCCGCCCGGCCCGCCCTCGCGCGAGAGCCGCCCCCACGTCGGCTTCAGGCCGAAGACGCCGTTCAGCGCCGCGGGGATCCTGATCGAGCCGCCGCCGTCGGCGCCGATGCCGTGGGGCACGAGGCCGGTCGCGACCGCGACGCCCGTGCCGGTGGACGAGCCGCCTGCGACGCAGTCCGTCCGGTGCGGATTGCGCGGCATCGGTCGCTTCGGGTTGATGCCGGTCGGCGTCATGCCGTACTCGGTCATCGCCGTCATTCCGAGCACGACGACGCCAGCGTTGCGCAGGCGCGCGACGAGCGTAGCGTCCTTCGGCGACGTGGTGCCGTCGTAGAGATCGGTCCCGCGGCCCCAGGTGAGCCCGCGGATCGCCAGCTCCTCCTTGATGACGCACTGCACGCCGTCGAGCGGGCCGAGCGCCTTGCCCGCGCGCCAGCGCGCCGTGGCCGCGGCCGCCTCCGCGCGCGCCGACTCGGGGGTGAGCACGTAGACCGGTGCCATCGTGGGCGACCGCGACGCCAGCTCCTTTGCGAGCCCGAGGGCGCGCTCGGTCACCTCGGTTGGCGACGCGTCCCCCCGCGCGAACGCGCGCGTGTACGACGCGCTCGAGCCGCTCCACGGCGCCGCCGGCGCCTCGAGCCCGAGCTCCTCGTTCGCGCGCGGCGGTCGGGCCTGCACCGGGCAGTTGTGGAGCGGCAGCGGCCCGCGCGCGCTCTCGGGCAGCGAGGCGAGCTCGTGCACCTTGAGCTCCTTGCGGAGGAGGCGCGACAGGGTGAGCGAGCCGAAGCGACTGCGCACGACGCGCGCCGCAGACTGGAGCGCGAAGCCGGAGAGACGGGGCGACTGGGCCATGGTCCCTTATTGTAGAGGTGGAAGCCTCCCGCAAACAGTGCTTCACTGTCGGGCGAATGGCAGCACCCACGATCCGTCAGCGCCTGAGCGCGACGCGAGGCGCCGTTCAAGCGGCCGTCGTCGACCACGCGGCGCACGCCTTTGCGCGCGTGCGCTACGCGATGCCGGACGCGCGCCCGGCGCGGCACGACGTGGTCATCCACCACGACGTCGCCTACGCGGAGCCCGGCGACCCCGCGCACCGGCTCGACGTGTACATTCCCACGGCGACCGAGCGCCCGATGCCCGTCGTGATGTACGTGCACGGCGGCGCGTTCTCGATGCTGTCGAAGGACACGCACCGCGTGATGGCGCTCGCCTTCGCGCGCCGCGGGTATCTGGTCTTCAACATCAACTACCGCCTCGGGCCGCGGCACCTCTTCCCCGCGCCCCTCGAGGACGCGGCCACGGCGCTCTTGTGGGTGCACGAGCGCTGCGTCGAGTACGGCGGCGATCCCTCCCGCCTGGCCATCGCCGGCGAGAGCGCGGGCGGCAACCTCGTCACGGCGCTCGCCGTCGCGCACGCGACGCGGCGGCCCGAGCCGTTCGCGCGCGCGCTCTACGACGCCGATCTCCCGCTCCGCGCCGTCGTCGCGACGTACCCGTTCCTCGACCTCACCGACGTCGATCGCTACCGCAGTCACCCGAAGATCGCCTTCTGGGCGCGCGACATGCTGAGCGACGCGGCCGTCTTCTACGTCGGCCACGACGTGCACGGCGGCGTCCGCAAGAACCCGCTGTCGAGCCCGCTTCTCCTCATCGAGGGCGGGCTCCCCGATCGCGAACGCATCGCGGGGGAGGCGCGGCCGCTGCCGCCGTTTTTCACCAGCGCTGGGACCAAGGACCCGCTGCTTTCGCACGCGCGCCGGCTGAAGTCTGCGCTCGATCGGCTCGGCACGCCGTGCGAGCTCCTCGTCCATCCCGGCGAGATCCACGGCTACGACGCGATGGTCTGGCGCCCCGCGGCGCAGCTCAAATGGAAGATGACGCACGAGTTCCTGGACCGCTACGTGCGCGCCAAAAGCCCCGACGCCCCCGAGGCTGGCGCCCCCGCCACCACCGCCCCCGCGACGAAGGAGATTCGACCTTGAAACCCGAAGAGACCCGTGGAAACGATAAGGTCGTGTCGACCGCCATCACCAACGGCATCCGCGTGTCGGTGCAAGCTGTCTACGTGCCCGAGCAGTCCGCGCCGATGGCGAAGCGCTACGTCTTCGCGTACACGGTGAAGATCGCCAACGAGGGGAGCGCGAGCGCGCAGCTGCGCAGCCGCCACTGGATCATCACCGACGCGGGCGGCAAGCTCGAGGAGGTGCGCGGCCCGGGCGTCGTCGGCCAGCAGCCGCTCCTCCGGCCCGGAGAGGAGTTCGAGTACACGAGCGGCTGCGTCCTGCAGACTCCGCGCGGCGAGATGAAGGGCACTTACCAGATGCAACGCACCGACGGCTCGAGCTTCGACGCGACGATCGCGCCGTTCGCGCTGGCGCTCCCCTACACCCTCAATTGAGGCACGCGGGGTAGGGCAACGGCTTCGACCCGCTCGTCACGCCGGCCCCGTTACACCGTCACGAGCTTGCCCGACGCGTCCTTTACGATGCGCGCGAGCTGCGCGAAGAGCTCGACGGCCGCGTCCTTGTCGTCGAACCACGCGTCCTTGGCGTCGTCGTACGAGAAGTGCCAGGCGCGCGCGTTCGCGGCGACCCAAATTTGGCGCGTCGGCCGCTGCGTGTTCACGACGCATTTCTTGCCGCCCTTGAACGTGACCGACAGCACGTCGCCCACGAGCTCGCAGTCGATCTCGTCCGGGTCCTCGTCGCCGAGGGCGCGCTCGATGCGACGGAGCGCGACATCGGCGAGCTTCTGGTAGCGGGTCTCGTCCATCGCGGGTGACTATGCCACAGTCCGCGTCACGCGACGCGGGGCAGCTGCCGCAGCAGCTGCTCGAGCATGGACGCGCTGCCGCTCCGCGAGATCACGACGGGCCGCCCGGCTTGCCGCGCGTGCTTCTTCGCGACGAGCACGCCGCCGTGGCTGTTCACCGACGTGCAGACGACGACGACGTCCGCGCGCTTCACGAGCCCCTTCAGCTCCTCGCTGCCGCGGCCGCGGACGTCTCCGCAGTGGAAGAGCAGCACGTGGCCTGCGGCCGCGGCTTGCTCCTCGAGCGCGCGCTCGTTCCGATCCAGGCCTCCGATCCACGCGATCTTCATTCGTCCACTATAACAGAATTGTGTCCCGTATCACGCATGACGCCGCCAGAGCATTTGTGGCGCAATGCGTTATTGGATGGGTTTCATGGCCCGTTCACCGGCGAACGCCGCGACGGGCCGGTGGCGCGGGGCGATGACCTCCTCGAGGTCCGGCTCCTGCCGCCGCGCAGCTGCGAGTGACGCGCGCCTACGCTCCCGCGACGTCGACGCCGATCGCGGCGCGCAGCTCGGCGAACGGATCGCCGATCGCGAACAGGCACATCTGCTGGACGCGGGCGCGCGGCGGCAAATCGCACGCGTTCTGCCCGTCCTGCAGCATCGCGCGCCGCGCGTACTCGATGTGGCCGCAGAGGAGCAGCCCCACGCGCGAGCTCGACAGGTCGGCCAAACGCGACCACTGCTTCACGTCGAGCTTCGAGCCGGCCATCGTCGCGCGCAGCACCCCGCCCTGCAGCGTCACGCGCTCCTCGGGTGTCATGAGCGCGCCGAGCTCGCGGTCAGCGCGCGTCGTCGCCGGATCCGGAGACGCCTCGCCCCTCACGATCCGGACGGCGGTGGCCAGCGCGGTCGTCATCTCCGACACCGTCGGGAAGAGCGCGCGCCCGATGAGCTCCGGCCGA
>JAYVXL010000649.1:0-4225 GCA_043785185.1 Myxococcales bacterium | reverse complement strand
TCTTCGCGCAGCGCGGCGCCGAGATCCCCTTCCCCGAGGGCGCGACGCTGTTCGTCGACGCCGAGGTCTATCGCACGAAGCTGCCCGACCTCGTCGGCACCGCGGCGTTCTACGTCGGCGCGTTCGAGGCGGGCGAGGTGGCGCTCCGCAAAGCCCTCGCGCACCGGCCCTGTGACGCGCGGCTCCTCGCGAACCTCGCGTTCTACGAGGACCGCCGCGCCCGTGAGAACGGCTGACGGCTCACGACGTCGCGCCGCGCCGCGCCGCGGCGGCGGCCTCGAGACGGCGGCTGAAGGCGACGAGCGGCTCGCATACGCGCGCAAGGAGCGTCGGATCGGCCTCTTCGAGCATCTTGCAGTTGCCGTAGAGCGACGCGTCCGCGAGCGAGGGCGCGTCGCCGAGCAGGAACGGGCGCGCGGCGAGCGTGGCGAGCGTCGGGGCGAGCAGGTGTCGGGCCTTTGCCATGAGCTGCGGTTGGTCGCGCAGCCACGCGTCCACGCAGCCCGCGCCGAACTTTCGCTCCTTCACGAGCGTGTAGAGCGCGCGATCGCCGGGCGTCGGCCACGCGGCGCGCACGGCCGGCGACCCGATGCGGAAGAGCACGTCCTCGAGCGCTCCGTCGACGAAGTCGTGGTAGGCCCACACGAGCGCTTCCGACGGAGGCGGCACGAGGCGCGCGCCGCGCGGCGTGGCGACGAGCCGCTCGCAAATCACCCGCGACTCGGTCAGCACTTCGCCGTCGTCCATGACGAGGACGGGCACGTAGATGTAGCCGCCCGTCAGCTTGGCGAGGTCGTTGCGATCGCTGTACGGGACCTCGACGGTCTCGTAGGCGTGGCCCATGAGGTCGAGCACGATCTGAACCTTGCGCGCGTACGGGCTGTAGCGGAACCGATAGAGCTTCATGTCGGCTGTTTTACGCCCTGCCCGCGGCCGATGGAACCGGCGCCTTGAGCGCGAGCTCGCGCCGGATGAGCAGGAGGCTCAAGACACCTTGCAGCGTCACGCTGGCCACCGACATTTGCCAGATCGAGTGCATCTCGAACCCCGCGCGCCGCGACATCCACGTGAGCGCCGCGACGAAGAACGCGGCGCGCGTCCCCGACGCGATGAGCGACGGCCACGTGTTGCCGAGGCCCTGAAAGACGCCCGCCACGACGAAGACGAGCCCGCTGGCGACGTAGTTGTACGCGATGGTGCGGAGAAAATCGCTGCCCGCGGCGACGACCGCCGGTTCGTTCGAGAAGACGCGAACGAGCGACGCGGCCGCGAAGTGGCACACGAGCGTGAAGAACAGCATGAAGGCGACGACCAGCTTCGCGCTCTCGGCCAGCGTCTCGCGCACCCGAGCGTACTCTCGCGAGCCGTAGTTCTGGCCGACGACGGACGCGGCGGCGAAGCTCACGGCGACCGCCGGCATGAAACCCACCTGCATGACGCGCGAGCCGATGCCGTACCCCGCCTGCGCCGCGGCGCCGAAGGTGCGCGTCGCGGCGTAGACCGTCCCGGTGATGACCGAGAGGAGGAGGAACTCGGCGCCCGCGGGCAGGCCGATGCCCAGCATTCGCCCCCACACCGCGAAGTCGGGCCGCCACGACGGCGCGTGCAAGCGGAAGAACGAGCCGCCGCGCACCAGGTAGAGCGCCAGGCCGAGCACGGCGGCGAGCGTGGAGATGAGCGTCGCGAGCGCCGCGCCGAAGACGCCGAGCGGGTGACCCGACCCCCACCCGAACACGAGGAACGGCGCGAGGATCATGTTCAGCACGACGCTCGCCGTCTGCGCGACGAGGCCGGGCTTCATCTGGCCGATGCCGCGGAGCGCCGCGCCGAGGCCGATCATGAGAAACTGAAGCGCCAGCGACGGGATGAACACGGAGAGGAACGTCGCGGCGAGCTCCGCGGTCTCGGCGTCGCCGGCGAGGCCTTCGGCGTACGTGCGACGCATGGCCATCGCCACGATGAAGAAGGCGACGCCCGCGCACGTCGACAAGCTCTGCGCTTGGTTGAAGAAGCGCTGGACGGCCGCGTCCTCCTTGCGGCCCGCCGCTTGGGAGACGAGGGCCACGCAGCCGACCGAAAGCATCTGCGTGAGGGCCATCGACACGAACATCAGGTTCGTCGAGAGGGACACCGCGGCGACCGCCTGCTGGCCGAGCCTGCTGACCCAATAGATGTCGACGAGTCCGTAGAGCGTCTGGATCGCCAGCCCCGCGAGGACGAAGACCATCATTCGCGCGACGTGGCCGCGGATGCTCCCGCGCGTCATGTCGTGAACGCCTCGGGGGGGCGCTGCTTCGGCGGCGGGCGTCGGGGCCTCGAGTACGGCGGGTTCGTCCATGGCGGTGGACAGGGTAGCAACACGAACGCCCGTTGGGAGCGCGAAACCCGGCGCTACGAGCCGCGCGACGTGTGAGGCTCGGGCCAGATCGACAGCGGCCGCAGGCTTTCGTGCGGCTCGTCCCCGAGTTGGCCGAACGCCTCGAGGAGCTCGAGCCGCAGCTCGCGCGCCGACCGGTGCCGCGCCGCCGGCTCGCGCTCGAGCGCGCGCGCCACGATGTCGTCGATGAGCGGGTCGACCGTGATGACGCTGGAGAGGCGCGCGGCCTTCGACTCTATTTTTTTGACGAAGAGCTCCTCGATCGAGTTCGCGTCGAGGGGCAGCTGCCCGGTCATCATTTCGAACAGCGTGACGCCGAGCCCGTAGATGTCCGCGCGCGCGTCGCACGCGAGGCCGCGCACCTGCTCCGGCGCCATGTACGCGGGCGAGCCGAGCACGAGCCCGAACGCGGTGATCTCGGGCGCGTCGCGGTCGCGGTGGTGGAGCTTGGCCAAGCCGAAATCGCACACCTTCACGTTCAGGGCCGGCGAGGCGGCGTGCTCGGTGCCGACGAGCATCACGTTCTCGGGCTTGATGTCGCGATGAATGACGCCCGCGTGATGCGCGACCACGAGCGCGTCGACGACCTGGACGCCGATCTCGAGCGACTCGCGCGCGCTGAGGCGCCCGCCCGTCGCCAGCTTGCTCTCGAGGCTCTGCCCCTCGACGAACTCCATCACCAGGTACAGGCTCCCGTCCGGCTCGCTGCCGAAGTCCACGACGCGCGTGACGTTCGGGTGATCGAGCTTGCTCGCGGCGAGCGCCTCGGCTTTGAATCGCAGCGCGAACTGCGGGGACTTGAGGTTGCGCTCGTGAAGGAGCTTCACGGCTACGGGGCGCTGCAGGTCCGCGTGCATCGCGCGGTAGACGGCGCCGGAGCTGCCGCTGCCGAGGAGCGACTCGATGACGTATTTGCGCGCAAGCACGCGACCGATGCGCGGGTCGCACTCGGTGCCCGGCGCGTCGCGGCGGCTCTTCGGCGCGGAGCTCGGGCTCGGGTTGAGCGTGTCCTCGATCGCGACGGCGACCGCTTGGCGGTCCTCGCCCACGGACGCGCGGGTGCGGACGAGCGCGCGGCCGACGGCCGGAAGCGCCTCTTGCATCGCGCGGGCCGTCGGGAAGCGCGCGGCTGGATCCTTGGCGAGCGCTCGGGCGACGACGTCGTGCCACGCGCGATCGACGGTGCGCGCGAGCGGCGCGAGCGACGGCGTCGGCTGCTCCAGGATCGCGGCGCGGACGGCCGCCGGGGTGGCCGCCTCGAACGGCCTTCGACCGCCGAGCACCTCGAAGAGCAGGACGCCGCAGGAGTAGACGTCGCTGCGGACGTCGGCCGCCTCGCCGCGCAGCACCTCGGGGCAGGTGTAATGCACGCCGAGCGGGCGGTCCGGCGGCGCGGCCATCTTCCGCCACGCGCAGCGACCGAGGCCGGCGATCAGGGCGAGCGGTCGGCAGCCCGTTCGCTCGACGAGCGCGACGGTGTGCGCGCCGAGATCGCGGTGCACGATCCCCTCGGCGTGGAGCGCCTGCAGCCCGGAGAGGAGCTGCGCGAAGAGGTCGGCGGCCTCGTCGACCGAGAGGGTGCCGGCCTCGCGAAGGCGGGCGGCGAGGCGATCACGCGAGGCGCGCGGGCGCGCGAGCATCGCCTTGCCGTTCTCGGTGAGCGGTCGAAAGTCCAGGACCTCGAGCACGTTCGGGTGCTCGACCGCGGCCGCCGCGCGCGCCTCGCGCTCCATCTCGAGCCGCTCGCCCTCGACGTCCTCGGCCGTGAGCCCGGCGCCGTCGAGGTGCTTGAGGACGACGCGCCGCCCGAGCGACAGCTGCACAGCGTCGTAGAGGCGCGACACCGAC
>JAYVXL010000648.1:0-4226 GCA_043785185.1 Myxococcales bacterium | reverse complement strand
GCGACCGCACGGCGAAGGTGGAGCTCCGCGTCCTCGCCGCCGTCGGCCGAAACCCCGACCGCTGCACGCCACAGGATTTCGCGGGCTGCGTCGAGGCGCGGCGCAGCCTGCGCTACATCGGGCACGAGCCGCTCGCCCTCCCGATCACCCTCCATTCCTCGTGCCTCGGCGTGGTCTGCCCGCGCGGGTCGAGCTGCGAGCGCGGGCAGTGCTACGCCTACGACTCCGAGGCGATCGGCTACTGCGATCCGAACGGCGCGAACGGCGGCGCATGCGTGCCGGTCGACGCCGGCGCGGCGCGGCCGACAGACGCGGGGGTCGACGCCGGGCCTGACGCCACCGCGGCGCCATGCCCGACCGGCAGCGGCCCCGCGATGACCCGCGTAAGAGCCGGCGGCCGCTCGTTCTGCGTCGACGACACGCCCGTCACGGGCGCCCAATTCTTAAAGTTCCTCAAGACGAAGCCCGACCCTACGAAGCAGAGCGCGGTCTGCTCGTGGCACGCGGCCTTGGGCGCCACCATCGTTGGCGACGATGCGCTCCCGGTGGGCAACGTGAACTGGTGCGACGCGTACGCGTTCTGCGCGTGGGCGGGCAAGCGCCTCTGCAAGAACCTCGACCGCGCCCTCCCCGTCGGCGCAGACGCCGCCGTCGCGACGAGCGAGTGGTACCTCGCGTGCTCCGGCGACGGGCGCACGGTCTTCCCGTACGGCAACTCCTACGAGCCCGCCGCGTGCCGCACGGCGGACACCACCGGCGACGGCGGCGACAACGCCCCCCACCTCGTCGGCACCTACCCCGGCTGCGCGGGCGGCTTCCCGGGTCTCTTCGACCTCGCGGGCAACGTCCACGAGTGGACCGACGGCTGCGAGTCGGCCGGCGGACGGGGCGACCCGTGCCGCCAACAAGGGGCGTCGGCGGAGCACAAAAATGAGTTCGAGCACCGCTGCGACTTCGGCGGCACGAGCCGGCGCGACTTCATCAACGGCGACGTCGGCTTCCGCTGCTGCGCGGATTAGAAACCCGCGCAGCAGAGCCTGCCTTCTCAGCGAACGACGGGCGGCGGCGGCTGCGGGGGCTGGTTGTCCGGCTGGACGCAGCTCGACAGGTCGAACAGCATGAACTCGAGCGCCTTCTCTTGCGGCGAGAGGCCGTTGCTCGCGCACCCGTCGGGCGCGGTCATCCCCACGCCGAACGGCGGCGGGAGCGGGTTCGGGTAGTCGCGCGACGCCGCGCCGACGTGGAGATCGCTGAAGACGACGCGCCCGCACTGCTTGTCGGCGGCGACGCCGATGGGCGTGTTGAACGAGAGGTATTCGGTGGCGTTCGCCGGGTTGGCGTTATTGTCCGCGGAGATCCAGGCCTGGGACGCGGTGTTCGCCGCGCTCACGTCCGCGTTGTGGCGCGCCGCCTGGATGGGCAGCTCGCCGTTCTGGAGCGCGCCGACGTTGCCGAGCCAGTCCTTGAGCGCCTGCCCCTTCGGGAACGTCGTCACGATGTTCGCCTGAATGTCGCCCATGTCGTTCGACCCGGGCGACCACGACGCGATGTTTTGAGCGCCGAACGGCCCACTGTTGAACCACGCGTAGTGGAAGTGCGACGAGAAGACGCGCCCTCCGGCGCCGGCATAGTCGAACAGCGCCTGCTGGTTCATGCTGCCCGTCTCGGAGCCCTCGCACGACAAGATGACGATGTCGTACGCCATCAGCGCGTCCTTCGACTGCCACAGCGCCGACGAGCTCGAGGGCCCCGGCGGGTTCGTGTTCGGCGCGACGCCCCGGCCTGAGCCCCCGAAGACGTGGATCTTCCCGGCGCCCGCGCCTCCGCCTCCGTACTCGGCGTTGTCGAGGCCCACGCGATGCAGCAGGCACTCCATCGTGTCGGCTCCGCCCGTGGAGATCGCGATGTTCGGGATGTCACCGACGGTGTGGTTCTTCGGAAGCGACAGGGACTTGTCGGGCTGCGCGTTGTCGGTGCACGCGGTGACCTTGGGGATCTTCACCTGCTTGCGCCATTTGCCGACTTGAATGACGAGCGGGATGTCCGCGCCGTCGGGCGCGTTCTTGAGCGTGAAGGCGCCGGAGGCGTCGGTGAGCGCGGTGGCGATCGGGTCCCCGCTGAAGAGCGAGTTGCACGACGCGCAGGAAGCGCCGGTCGGGAGGGGCTTCACGGCGGTGTTCGGGACGTAGACCACGACGTTGTAGAGCGGGTTGGCGAGCGCGGGATCGTAGACCTTGCCGGAGATCGTCGTCGTTCCGCCGTTGGGGCAACTGTGCTGCTGGCACTGAAGGCCCGAGCAGGCGCCCGGCGGCGTCGCGTGGCCACCGTCGCCGCCCAGCAGATCGCCGCTGCTGCTCGCTCCGCCGCTGGCGCCGCTGCTTCCTCTGCCGCTACCGCCGCTACTGCCACCACTCGATGACGTGAAGCCAGCGCCGCCCCCCGAACCGCTGCACCCTTGCGAGGCAACGACGAACAGAGCACCGACCAACAGCGAGCCCGATAACGGCTTCAACCACATGATGACGCCTCCGCGGTCCCAATAACCGACTAACCGCGTTAGGACTCTGCAGCCGAGGCGGGGTGCCCGCAAGGAACTGCCGACGGCGAAACTGCGGATTCCGTCCGCCCAAGAAAACTCCTGCCTCGCGGGAAGAGCTCCAGGTTTCTGGGCGGAGGAGGCGCCCAATGGCCCGTCGGGGCCCAATCCGTCGCCGGCGGACCGCAGCGGTCAGGCGCGCCGCGCGAACACGACGCTCAGGTTGTTCGCGGGCATCCGGACGACCGCCGTTCGCGCGAGCCCCGCCCGTTCGGCTTCGCGCGTGACGTCCTCCAAATCGCGCACGCCCCACGACGGATCGCGCGCGCGCAGGCCAAGGTCGAAGCTCGCGTTGCTCGGCGCGGTGTGGACGCCGCCCTGCGTGAATGGGCCGTAGAGGAAGAGGACGCCGCCCGGTGAGAGCAGGCGCCCCGCGCCGCGCATGAGGCCTTCGCACGAGGCCCACGGCGCGATGTGGATCATGTTGATGCACACGAGCGCGTCGGCACGCGCGAGACCCCAGGTGGCCGCGTCGTCGCGCGCGTCGACGGCGAGCGGGGCTCGTAGGTTCGTGAGCGCCACCTCGGCGCGGTACGCCTCGATGCTCGCGCGCGCGTCCTCGTCCGCGTCGGACGGCTGCCAGGTCAGGCCCGGAATGTGCGCCGCGAAGAACGCCGCGTGCTCGCCGGAGCCGCTCGCGAGCTCGAGCACCGTGCCCGTCTTCGGCAAGAAGCGAAGCAGCTCGGCGAGGATCGGCTCGCGGTTTCGCAGGGTGGCAGGGGCGTGTCGCTTCATGCGCCGTTCTCTGCTACCTGCATCGGCCATGAAGATCCAGGCTGCCGTCCTCACCGTGCTCCTTGTCGCCTGCTCCAAGCCGAGCGAGCCCGCGAGCGCGAGCACGACGACGACGACGACGACGACCACGGCGACGACCACGCCGACCGCAACGGCCGCCGCGACGACGACCGCCACCGCGACGCCGACCGCGACCCCGACCCCGACCGCCGCGGGCGATCTCGCGTGGGACGTTCCCGCGAAGTGGACGACGGCGCCCAGCCCCAGCACGATGCGCAAGGCGACGTACAAGGCCGCAAAGGTCGCGGGCGATCCGGAGGACGTCGAGGTCAGCGTCATGCAGGCCGGCGGCGGCCTCGACGCCAACATCGAGCGCTGGGCCGGCCAGCTGGGCGGCACGAAGGACGTGAAGCGCGCGACGTCCAAGGTCGGCGGCTTCGACGTCACGATCGTGGAGATGAAGGGGACGTTCGCCGGCAGCGGGATGCCCGGCGCCCCGGCGGCGGGACCGAAGGATCACTGGGCGCTCACCGGCGTCATCGTGCAGGGCGTCGAGCCGCCTTACTTCTTCAAGATGACCGGCCCGGAGAAGAGCGTCGCCGCCGCGCGCCCGGACCTGGACAAGCTGGTCGCGAGCCTCCGCGCGAAGTAGGCGCCGGCGTCAGCGGCTCGTCTTGGCGGCGGCGGCGGCGACTGCGGCGGCGGCCTCGGCCGCGGTCTTCGCGACGGCGGCCGCGCGCTTGGCCGCCACGAGGAGATCGATCGGCTTCGGGCAGACGCTCCGGAGCTTGCATGCTGCACATTCTTTGCCGGCGAAAATACGGTCGAAGCGCGCTTGAGCGGCGTCGAGGACGAGGTCGTCGTCCGTCAGGATGCCGACCTCGAAGTTGCGCCG
>JAYVXL010000647.1:0-4229 GCA_043785185.1 Myxococcales bacterium | reverse complement strand
GGACGCCGAACGGAATGATGATGGCGCGCGTCGGCAACGGCGCTACTTCGTGCCGGCGCGCGGGTTGAAGCTGATGCGAGCGAGCACGCTGCCCCGGCCGGCCGGCGGCTTCTCGAACGTGAGCTTCTCCATCGCATGCGCCGCACACGCGAGGAGCTCCTGGTTTCCCTGCCACGGATCGATGTGCGTGTGCAGAATGCGCCCCTCGGCATCGAGGTCGATGAGGAACGTCGCGCTCGCCTGCAGCGCCTGCCCGGCGCGCCGCGCGATCGCCTCGCAGGCGTGGAGGTCCGGTCGCGCCGACTCGATCGTGATGTACGCCGCCGCGGTGTACGCGTCGTTGGCCGACGGGTGCTCGTGGGGCCGCCCGCCGCGCGTCGTGAAGACGGCCGGGAGCGTGATCGTCGACGAGCCCGCGGCCGGCGGCTCGAAGCGCAATCGGCCGGCGCTCGTCTTCATGCACGCGACGACCTGACTCGAGAGCTCGCACACGCCGTACGTCTCGACGGCCGCGACGCGTCCGTCCGACCCGACGCGCAGAACGATCGCCGCGTGGCCGTCCTGCGTGGGATCGTGGACCAGGCCGCGCTGATAGCACCGCCGAAAATCCGGGTACGTGTCGAACACGGCGCGCTCGGTCGCCGAGCGGCCGTCCGCGATCGGGGGCGCGAGGGCGGGCGAGTCGGGCGTCGGCGGCGGCGCGGTCGAGCTCTTCGCCGGCGCGCTCCACGCGGGCACCTTCGGGATCCAGCCCTGACCCAGCTCGCCGGCCGGCGGGCAGCTGGTGAAGCGATCGACGCCGGTGCCGGTGATCTCGAGCTCGGCGACCTCGATGCTCGTGACGACGGGCTTGTCGGACCCGCCCGTCTGCGCGCCGCCCGACGGCGCGTCGGAACCGCCGCACCCGCTGCCCGCGAGCGGGAGCAGGGCAAGGGCGAGACTCCACCTGAGAAGCGCCATGCGGGCTGCAGGATAACTCACCCGCGGCACTCGGGTCTCGCGCCGCGAAAAAAGGCTGGCCCGGCGACCCGCGGCCGGGGCATAGGATGGGGCGTGGCGACGCGGCGGCGAGGCATGGACGGCGGGGCGGGCGAGACGCTCTTCGGCGCCGCGCAGCGCCAGGAGGCCGCGACCACCGGGCAAATCCCGCTCGCCGAGCGCATGCGGCCGCGCTCGCTGGGCGAGCTCGTCGGCCAGGCGCACCTCGTGGGGCCCGGCAAGCTCCTCGCGCGCGCGATCGCCGGCGATCGGGTCCCCTCGATGATCCTCTGGGGCCCTCCCGGCGTCGGCAAGACGACGATGGGCCGCGTGGTCGCCGAGCTCACCAAGGCGCATTTCGTCCTCTTCAGCGCGGTGCTCGGGAGCCTGCAGGATCTCCGGGTGATCGTGCAGGAGGCCAAGGAGAGAAAAAGCTACCAGGGTCTGCGCACGATCGTCTTCGTCGACGAGATCCACCGGTTCAACAAGGGGCAGCAGGACGCGTTTCTTCCCCACGTCGAGAACGGCACGATCACGCTGGTCGGCGCGACCACCGAGAACCCGTCGTTCGCCGTCAACGCGGCGCTCCTGTCGCGGTGCAAGGTGTTCCGCCTGGAGTCGCTCGGCGCGCCGGAGCTCGTGACGCTCCTCGCGCGCGCGCTCGCCGACGAGGCGCGCGGCCTCGGAGCGCGCCGCCTCAGCGCCGACGACGACGCGCTCGCGGCCATCGCCCACGCCGCCGGCGGTGACGCGCGCCGCGCGCTCACCACGCTCGAGGTCGTCGCGGAGGACGCGCACGGCACCGGCGAGCCTCGCATCACCGTCGCCGCCGTCGCCGCCGCGCAAGAGCGGACGCCGCTGCTCTACGACAAGAACGGCGAGGAGCACTACAACGTCGTCTCCGCGTTCATCAAGTCGATGCGTGGCTCCGATCCCGACGCCGCGCTCTACTGGATGCTCCGCATGCTCGAGGCGGGCGAGGACCCGCTCTTCGTCCTGCGCCGCATGATCATCTTCGCCAGCGAGGACGTCGGCAACGCCGACCCGCGCGCCCTCGTCGTCGTCACCAGCGCCGACGCCGCGTTTCGTCGTATGGGAATGCCCGAGGGGATGTACCCGCTCGCCCACGCCGCGCTCTACCTCGCATGCGCCCCCAAGTCGAACGCGGTGAAGAACGCGTGGCAGCGCGCGAAGGCCGCCGTCGACGCGCGCGGCGCGCTCCCCGTCCCCAAGAAGCTCCGCAACGCGGTGACGAAGCTGATGAAAGACGAAGGCTACGGCGACGGCTACAAATACGCGCACGACTACGACGACGGCGTCGTGCCCGGCGAGACCTACTTGCCCGACGAGCTCGCCGGCGAGCGCTTCTACGAGCCGTCTCCCCGCGGCGAGGAGACGCGTATTCGCGCGCGCCTCGAAGAGCTGCGCAAGCCGCGCTGAGCGCTGGCTCTACTCTGGCTTTACTTGAGCGCCGCGAGCGCGGACTCGAGCTCGCCCAGCGCGTGCGAGTCGCCCTTCTTCTTCGCCGCGTCGACGCCGGCCTCGAGCCAGGTGCGCGCCTCTTCTCCCCGGCCGAGGCCGTCGAGCATGGTGCCGCACATCAGGTACATCGCCACGTACTCGGGCGTCTGCGCGCGCAGCGTCGTGAACGTCTGCAGCGCTTCGTCGTGGCGGCCGGCGGAGCGGTACTCCATCGCGAGGCCGTACCACGCCATCGGATCCTTCGACCCGCCGGCCGTCGTCTTCTCGAGGAATGCGAGGCGCTTGCTCACGTGCGCTCCACGACGCCGATGTACGGCAGGTTGCGGTACCGCTCGGCGAAGTCGAGGCCGTAGCCCACGACGAATTTGTCTTCGATCGTGAAGCCCAGGTAGTCGACCTTCACTTCGACCTTCGAGCGCGCGGGCTTGTGGAGCAGCGACGCCACCTTCACGCTTCGCGGCTGTCGCGTTCGGAAGAGGTCCATCAAGTGAGCAATGGTCAGGCCGGTGTCGACGATGTCCTCGACGATGAGCACGTCCTCGAGCGCGATGGGCTTCGACAAGTCCTGGGTGATCTGGACGACGCCGCTCGACTCCGTGCCTTCGCCGTACGAGCGGACGCCGAGGAAGTCGATGCGCATGGGCAGGTCGATCGCGCGCGCGAGATCCGACGCGAAGACGAAGCTGCCCTTCAGCACGCAGACCAGCACGAGCGCGCGGTCCGCGTATTCGCGGGTGATCTGGGCCCCCAGCTCCCGCACCCGCGCGGCGATGGTCTCCTGGGACAGCATGACGTTGATCCGCTCGCTCATGGCGTCCAAATGCCTTCACCGCCTCCCCGATGTAAAGGGGTTCCGGCAGACTGCGCGAGGGCGAGGTGCTCGCCGTCCGTCTCGACGGTGACGGCGCCGCCGGTGTCGGTTCGCCAAATGCGGAGATTTGCGGAGGAGAGCGCGGCGAGCGTGGTCTCGTGGGGGTGCCCGAAGCGGTTGCGGATGCCGGAGGAGACGACGGCGTCGGCGGCGCCGACCGCGGCCAGGAACGCGGGCCCGGACGACGTGCGGCTCCCGTGGTGGCCCACCTTGAGCACGTCGGCGCGGAGGGCGAGAGCGGGAAGGCGGAGGACGTCGCGCTCTTCGTCGCGCTCCGCGTCACCCATGAAGAGGACGGCGCGGCGCCCGAAGGAGACGCGGACCACGAGCGAGTTGTCGTTCGGGCCGCGGTCCGCGTTTGGTGCAGGGCAGGGCGCGAGCACGTCGATTACGGCGCCGGAGAGCGCGCGCCTGCCGCACAGCGCCGGCGGCTGGAGGATCGGCGTCCCGTTCGCTCGCGCCGCCGCGAGCAGCGCCGCGTAAGCGCCGCCGACCCCTTCGCGCTCGCCCTGCCCCGTGTCCCAGAGCGCGCCGACGCGCGCGCGCGCCGTCCCCGACGCGAGGCCGCCGAAGTGATCCGGATGCGGGTGCGAGAGGATGACCGCATCGAGCGCGCCTCGGCGCCGCCCGCGGAGGACCGGCGCGATCACGCGATCGCCGATGTCGACCGGGCTGCCGACGAGCCCTCCGCCGTCGAGGAGGAGCGCGCCGCCCTCGGGGAGATCGACGAGCGCCGCGTCGCCCTGCCCCACATCCAGGAACGTGACCCGAAGGACGCCCCGCGGGCACCCTGCGCGGCGGGCCCCGACCTCCAGCACGAGCAGGAGCGCCGCGAGCGCGGCCACGGAACCGGCTCGCATCCGCCCGCGAAGCGCCCAGGCGGCCGCAAATACCGCGA
>JAYVXL010000646.1:0-4229 GCA_043785185.1 Myxococcales bacterium | reverse complement strand
CCGCCCGGGCGAGATCCTCGCGGTGGATGCGTAGTCTCAAAGAGAGAGCTCGGTCCCTTCTCGTTCGACGCCCCGCGCGCGTGGGCCGAGCACGAGGTGCTCGTCCTGGTCGGCCCCTCGGACAAGCCCGCGGCGCCGCCCAACCTCGTCTTCGACCGCGAGGCGCGTCGACCTGGCGAGCGGCTCGCCGCGGCATTGTCGAGCAGGGCATCGCGTGGATCGACGGGCCGGCGAACGTCGCGACGACGGTGACGTGCACGGCGATCGACGCGCCGGGCGCGTTCGAGGTGTTCGAGGCCGTGCTCGCCAGCATCGTGCCCGCCACGCCGCATGCGCGTTCCCGATCGCCCTCGACCGCGGTCGAGTGAAGCCGCCCGTCGGCTATTTCTTGCAGGCCCCCGTCGTGGCTTCGAAGACCTTGCGGCGGTTGACCTCGGGCATCGACGCGAACGCGGGGTTGGACCCGCTGAATTTCTGGTAGGCGGTGTCACAGTCGCCCGCCTTGGCGAGGCAGCGAATCAGCAAGTTGCTGACCGCCGCCGGGTTCTTCGCCGACGTCGCCTGGTGGTCCGTCGCTTCGACCTGGACGGTCGCGCCCAGCTTGGTCATCAGCTCCGCGTTCTTGTTGCAGACGGCGGCGTCGCCCTTCTTGTTTCCGCCCTCGCTCAGATCCTGCATCGCCTGGACGAGCTGGTCGCGCGGCGAGAGCGGCTTGCTCGCCACCCACGCCTTGCAGGACGTCACCGATCGCGCGAAGCTCTGGCGCTGGTCGTTCTCCGACTGCTTCATGTCCTGACCGTCGTGCATCTCTTTGGTGCCGTCGAGGTAGGCCTTGAACGCCGTGTCGCAGTCGCCCGCGCGGCCGAGGCACTGCGCGGCGTTGTGGTGCTTCCCCCAGCCGAGGGCGGCCTTCACCTGGTGGTCATCGTCGTCCTTGGGCTTGACCGTCTGGGAGAGCTTCTTGACCGCGTCGTAGGCGGTCGCGCAGAAGGAGACGTCCTTCTTCGACATCATCCCTTGCTGCAGATCCGCGCTCGCTTTGAGCAGCTGGTCGCGCGGCGACATGGAGCCACCCTGGCAAAACCTCGCCGCGAGCGCGTCGACGAAGCTGTCGGCCTGCTCCGGGCCGCTCTGGTTCATGGCCAGGACCGCCTTCCTCAGCTGCTGTTTGCCGGCATCACACTGGCCGCTGAGCATGACGCACTGGGCGCGCATCATCGAGAGGCCCGGCACGGACGGGTTCGTGGAGAGTTGCTTCGGATCGAGCTTGTCGTGCGCGTTGAGCTCTTTGATGCAGCCTTTCCCGTCGCGGGCGTTGTAGCGCTCCATCGCCGCTTGGTAGCGGGCCCGCGCCTCGTCGTTCATCTGGAGCTTCTGGTCGACTTTGCCGGCCAGGTTCTTGGCGTCCGGCGTCTCGGGCGCGACGGCCGCGATCGCGTCGGGGTTCTCGCCGTCGGCGACCTCGCGCAGCGTGAGGCGAATGGGAACCTTGCAGGTCGCCGTCTCTTTGGCCGTGTCGCCGGCGCACGAGGTGAGGACGCCGCCCTTCTTCTCGGCGTTGCTGACCGATTTGTTCGACCCGCCCACGCCGATGCCCCAGACCGTGCCGCCCGCCGAGGCGTTGACCTGCTTCGCGCTGCCGAGGGCGAAGGCGCCGAGGTTGTAGGCGTACACGAAGTGCGTCGCCCCTTTGCAGCGCGCGATGGGCGCGATGTCCTTCTTGTAGATCTCGTCCCGCGTCGCCTTGCGGGTCCCGCTGACGTAATACTCCATGTGAAACTGCTCGCCCGCCTGCACGCGGCCGCCGAGGCTGTTCACGCCGAGGGGGAGCTTTGCATAGAGCTCGCCCTCGTTCGAGATGTCGACCTTCTCGACCGAGCCGCTCGTCCACTCGGGCGGCAAGTAGGCGCCGAGCGCGCCCTTCACCGAATCGTTCGAGCAACCGTCGAGGATTTTGAGGTTGCAGCCCTCGTACTTGACGAACACGACGTCGCTCGCGGCCTTCGCCTCGAAGCTCGACATGTCCGTCGCGTCCCACTCGACGACGAACGGGCGATCGGCGGACTTCGGGTCGCACTTGAGGGCGCCGACGGTCGTCTTGTTCATGAGCGAGCTCTGGCCGGATTCGCGGTCGGGGCCAGCAGCGGGGACGCCGTGGCCGCCGCAGGCGGCGATGGTCAGAGCGATGACGGCGGGGGCGGCGACGAGAAGAGTTCTCATGGTTTCGAGGTCGTCCTACGGCGACTCGAGCCGGAAGTTCCCCCAAAAAGAGCGATCCACGCGATGGAAATCGCCCGGAGCCGACTACCTGCCCTTGCAGCTCGGGACCACGCCGTCGAAGCCGCTCTGCGCGGCGGCGGGCGGGAGCGGTGGGGCGCCCGGACGGGTGGCCGCCATGCCGTCGTCGTACGCAAGGCGCGCGGCGGCGCAGTCGCCCGCGCGGCCGAAGCAGCGCGCCGCCACGAATCCCAGCGAGGGGGCGACGGCACCGCGGACCATGTGGTCATCTTCATCGCGCGGCTTCACCGTCGTCGCGAGGCGCCTGACGGTCTCATAGCTCTTGGAGCACTCGGCGGAGGCGGGCGAGCCCATCGAGCTCTTCTGCGCCAGATCCGTCCAGGCTTTGATCAGCTCGTCGCGCGGCGAGAGCGCCCCTTCGCAGTACCGCGAGGTATACGCGTCGAGGATCGCCGGCACCTGCTCCTTCCCGACGTCGCGGTTCGCTTGAAAGCTCTTCTTCGCGAGCTCGCGCCCTTCGGGGCAGCGCCCCGCGAGCATGAGGCAGAGGCTGCGGCTCAGCGCCATCGACGACTCCGGGCGCGTCGAGAGCATCTGCGGGCGCTTGTCGAGCGCGTCGTGCTTGTCGAGCTCGGCGAGGCACGCCTTGCCGTCGCGGGACCGGAGCTTCTCCATGCCGGTGGCGATGTGGTTTGCCGCTTCGCGCTCGCGGAGCATCATCGCGACGGCCGCCTGGTCTGGCGGGAGGGGGAGGGGAAGGGGAAGGCGAGGGCTCTCCACCGAGGCGGCCTCCGCCGGCGTCGCGCATTCGCACGCGGACGGCGCGCTCGCCGAGGGTGCGGGCGGTGCGGGCGCGCACGGGCTCGCGCCGGCGAGATGCGCGGACGCCGGCGCGGACGTCGTCGACGGGACTGGCTGCGCCGTCGCGGCGGGCGATGCACGGGGGATCCGCGCGGGAGCCGCGGCCGGGGCGCACGCGGCGAGCGCCAGGACGAGGACCAGACCGCGCTTCACGCCCTTTGGACGGGCCGCGCCGTGCGCCGATTCAAGGTTCCCCCCAGAGAGAGCATGCTGCCGCCGGCACCGTGCGTGGCGCCGCGCGGGCGCTGCGCGCTGGCCGGATTGTTGCTCACTCGAACGCAGTGGCTGCCCAGGTGGCGGCTCATCCTCGGAGAGTCCTTGAAGTTGTTTAGCGAAGGATCGCACGCCGTTTGCTCGCTCCCGGTGCGTGGAAGGCGCGCCGTGGTGCCACCCGCGCGCGCGCACGGATTGCCAGACTACGATGAGCAACTCTCGGGCTTTCACCGCGCCTTCGAGCGGGAGCTCGAGGAGATCCTTCGGTCCTTGCCGCTCGGACCGACAATGAATGTGCTCGACCTGGCGTGCGGCGACGGCTTCTACACGCGACGCCTCGCGGACCGCTTGGGGTCCGGAGGCTCGGTGACGGGCGTGGACCTCGACCGCGGGTATCTCTTCGCCGCCGCGCGCGAGGCTGCGCGCTACAAGGGCCGCGCCACCATCGAGTTCGTGGCCGCCTCGTTCGACCGTCTGCCGTTCGCCGACGACACGTTCGACTTCGTGTGGTGCGCGCAGAGTCTCTACAGCCTCCCCGAGCCCATCGTCGTGCTCGGGCACCTGGCACGCGTCCTCCGGCCGGGAGGCGTCGTGGCGGTCCTGGAGAACGACACCCTCCATCAGGTGTCCTTGCCGTGGCCGGTCAGCCTCGAGCTCCCGCTGCGTGCGGCGGAGCTGCGCGCGCTCTCCGAGGAGTCGCGCCACCCCAGCAAATTCTACGTGGGGCGGCGTCTCCTCGCCGTCTTCGCGGCGGCCGGCCTCGAGCCGCTGACGATGGCGACGCACGCCATCGATCGACAAGCGCCGTTCGGCGAGGCCGAGCGGCGGCTCCTGCAGAGCTACCTGGATGGCGTGGAGAAGCGCGTCGCGCCCTTCCTCGACGCGTCGCGGCTCCGCGAGCTCCGCGAGCTTCGCGA
>JAYVXL010000645.1:0-4236 GCA_043785185.1 Myxococcales bacterium | reverse complement strand
GCCTCGCCCTCTACCGCCGGCTCATTCGCAACAACATGACCGGCGTGACCCACCGGATGATGCCGCGCACGCGCGCGCGGCTCAATGGCGCGGCGGGCGGCGCGGGCGCGTTCGACGCCACGTTCGACGCGTTCCTCGAGGAGCGCGCGCCGCGCACGCACTACCTGCGCGACGTGCCCGCCGAGTTCCTCGCGTGGGCGGCGCCGCTGTGGCGCGCGCGCGCGGACGTGCCGGCGTACGCGGCGGACCTCGCGGCGCACGAGCTCGTCGAGTTCGAGATCTGCGCGATGCCGGTCGCCGCCGATCCGCCGCCGCTGGCGGAGGTCGCGCTCGAGCGCGCGCTCGTCTTCGCGGATGCCAAGCGTGTCATGCGGTACGCGCACGCGGTGCACCTGCTCCCGGCGGACGAGGGCGATCGCGCCGAGCCCGAGGCGCGCCCCGTGATCCTGCTCGTCTACCGCGACGACGCCCACGCCGCGCGCTTCCTCGAGCTCTCGCCGCTCGCCGGCGCCATCGTGGAGCGCCTCATCGGCGGCGCGCCGCTGGGCGAAGCGCTCTCTGCCGCGTGCGCCGCGCTGGGCTTCACGCTGGACGACGCGATCCTCGCCGACACGGCGCGCCTCCTCGCCGATCTCGGCGAGCGCGGCGTTCTTCTGGGCGCGCGCGCGTAGCCGGGGAGAGCGTCAGCCGGTCTTTTTCGCCGCGCCGCCGGTGGCCTCGAGCCAGATGCGCTTCACCTTCGCGACCTCGGCGAGCAGCTCCGGCAGCGGCGGGATCGCCTGATCGCGCTCGAGCAGCACCGGCACCGGCCCCGTCTTTCCGAGGACGCGGCCGAGCAGCGCGAGCACCGGATCGGCCACGTCGGCGCCGTGCGTGTCGACGATGAGGCGGCCGCCCTGCTCCTCCCCTTCGTCGAACCAGTCGTGCCCGGCGACGTGCATCTGAACGACGCGATGCAAAGGCACGGTGTCCATCCAGGCGTCCACGTCGAAGCCGAAGTTCACGCTGTTCACGTACGCGTTGTTCACGTCGAGCATGAGACCGCAGTCGGCGCGGTCGCACACGCGCGCGATGAACTCCGCCTCCCCCATCTCCTTCTTGCCGGGGTGGAGGTAGAAGCTGATGTTCTCGATCGCCATCGGCACGCCGAGCGCGTCGCGGGCGCGCATCACGCGCTCGGCGACGCGGGTGACGCCCTCATCGGTGAAGCGAATCGGCAGGAGGTCGTGCAAGATTTTCCCGTCCGCCGCGCCGAAGCACAGGTGGTCGGAGTGGTGCGGGCTCCCGATGTCGCGCACGAACGCGGCGAGCTCGCGCAGGTACGCGTCGTCGAGCGGGTCGGTGCCGCCGAGCGACATCGTCAGGCCGTGCGTGAGGATCGGGTAGCGCTCACGCGCGCGTGCGAGCGCGTCCGGATAGTACCCGCCACGCTGCATGTAGTTTTCTGGCGAGACCTCCAGAAAATCGATCTCGGCCTTCGCGTGCCCGCTGCCGGGCGCGAGGAGCTCGTCGATGAACTCCCATCGAAGGCCGAGACCGACGCCGTTCACGGCGCCTACTTCTTCTTCGCGTCGGCCGAGCAGGTGCCGGCGCCGCAGGACGCCTGCGCCGCTCCCGGCTTCTTGCCGGCGGCCGGCGTCGCCGGCTTCTTGGCGACGGGCGGGGTCGTGGCCGGCGCGGGGGTCGCGGCGGTCGCGGGGGTGGCCGCTGCGCCGCCCTTGTTGTCCTTCGTGTCCTTCGTGTCGGCGGTGGGCGTCGCGCCCGGCGTCGAGCCGGCGGCAGCGCCGATGGTCGGGGCGGCGGCGGGGTCGCCCGCCTTGCCCTTGTTGGCGCCGCAGCCGGCCGCCGAGCAGGACGCGGACGGCGCCGTGGCGCTGGTCGTGCCCGCGGCCGGAGCGACCTCGGAGGACTGGACGGGCGAGGCTGCCGGCGGGGGCGGCGCGCCGCCGCAGCCCACGAGGGCGGTCGTTCCAAGGGCGGCGAGCGTGGTCGCGAGGGTCTGCAGGGACAGGTTCGGTCGCATGAAAATACTCCTTTGTTCCGTTTCTCGATTCAGTTGTCGTTCACTTCGCCACGGGTGTGGCCCGAAGATCGATGCTCACGTCGGCGACGTTCGCCACCTTCGTGCCGAGGAGATCGAGCGAGCCGGCGGCGAGCTTGCCGAACGTGTCGCGAGGCTTCACGTCATGCTCCGCGAGCGTAACCCGGAGCGGCTCCTTTGACTTCACCTCAATGAGGATGGGCGTGGACTCCGCAGCCGCGCCCGCCGGGTAGTGGAGACGCGCCTCGAGCTTCGCCTCGCGGTCCTCGACCTTGCGCCCGTGGAGGAGCACGTCGCCCTTCGCGGTGAGCGTGACGACGCGGACGTCGTCGGCGCCGTCCTTGACGGGCGCGACCTTGCTGACGTCGGTCGCGCTGGCCGCCTCGATCGAGCGGATGGCGTAGACGATGTAGCGGTACTGCTCCTTCATCTCCGGCGTCGCGACGTCGCCGACCTCGAGCCAGTTGAGCGCGTGCTTGGTCTGCGACGCGTCGTCCTTGTTGCCGAACGTGTGGGTCGACAGCGTGGTCAGATCGACCTTCACGTCGCCGCGCGTATTGGCGAGGTTCAGGAGGTCGACGTGGAGCGCGCCGGCGGCGGACTCGGTGCTCGCCTTGATGCGCTCCTTCGGCGCAGGCATGTCGATCTGCGTCTTGCTCTTCGGATCGATCACGAAATGCGCGACCTTCGCGCCCGGCGCGGCGGCGAGCGACGGGGCCAGGCTGCTGGCGACCGGCGCGAGGTGCACCGGGGCCTCCTCCTTGTGCCCGAAGGCCAGATACCCCCCGCCCGCCACGACGAGCCCACCGATCCCGAGCGCCACCAGCTTTACGTTCATTCCATCCTCCCGCCCGACCTTACGCGGGGCGACCGCGGCAGTTTCGCCCTATTTCCCGGCGAAGGCAAAGACGACCAGGTTCCGCGCGCTTGGCGGTTAAAGCGCCGCCGCGAGGCGCTTCAGCGCCTCCTTCAGCTCGGCGGGCGCGAGCTGCGCGAAGCCGATGCGCACGAACGGGCGGGGCTTGCCGTCGAACGCGAACGCGCGGGCGGTCTGGAGGAACACGCCGCGCGCGCGCGCCCTCTCCGCCCAGGCCTCGGGGCTCACGTCGGGCGAGACGCGCGCCCAGATCGCCGTGCCCCCGGCCGGAGTCGCGAACGTGAGGACGCCGGAGAAGCGTTGGCGCAGCGACGTCACCAGCACCTCACGCCGATCCATGTACACGCGGCGCACGCGGCGGACGTGGCGGCCGATCTCGCCGTCCTCGAGCAGCTCGCCGACGGCGTGCTCGATCGCGAGGTCTCCCTGCCGATCCATGTAGCGGCGGCGGGTGAGCATGCGCTCCATGACGGCGCGCGGCGCGACCGCGTAGCCGAGGCGGAGGCCCGGCGCGAGCACCTTCGAGAGCGTGCCGATGTACACGACGACGCCGGCCTGATCGGCGCTCGCGAGCGGGAGCACGGGGCGCCCGTCGTAGTGAAACTCATGATCGTAGTCGTCCTCGAAGATCGCGAAGCGCGCGCGGCGCGCGAGCTCGAGCAGGGCGAGGCGGCGCGCGGCGTCGAGCGTCACCGTCGTCGGGTACTGATGGTGCGGCGTGAGGTACACCGCGCGGACGGGCGTGCGCGAAGGGCCGGTGACGAGGGCGGCGAGCGCGGCCAAGTCGAGGCCGCCATGGTCGAGCGCGAGCGGCACGACGCGCGCGCCGGCCGCGCGGAAAGCCTCCCACGCGGGCCGATAGCCGAGCGCCTCGACGACGACGACGTCGCCCGGCGACAGCAAGCTGCGCGCGAGCAGATCGAGCGCCATCTGGCTGCCGCGCGTCACCATGACGGTGTCCGCGCGCGCCGCCAGGCCGCGCGTCGCCGAGAGCATCCGCGCGAGCGCGACGCGCAGGCGCTCGGGCCCCATCGGATCGCCGTAGCCGAGGAGGGCGCGGCCGTTCGTGCGCAGCGAGCGGCGAAACGCGCGCGCGAGCGGCGCCGTCGGCATGAGACGCACGTCGGGGACGCCACCCTGCAAGGACAGCATCTCGTCGGGGACCGCCGCGGCGTCGGGCCAGGCGCGCGCCTCGGGCGGGAGATCGAAGCCGAGGCGCGCCGGCATCTCCTCGCGCGGCGCCGCGCTTCGGGCGAAGCGGCGCGGCGCGACCTCGGGCAGCGCCTTGGACACGAACGTGCCGCGCGCCGGCTCCGTC
>JAYVXL010000644.1:0-4249 GCA_043785185.1 Myxococcales bacterium | reverse complement strand
CGCCGCCGCGTGCATGCTCGCGGCGCCGCTGCTCGCCGGCCTCGCGCTCCCGCGCGCGCGCCTCGCGTACGCGTCGCGCGTCGTCCTCCTCGGCGCCGCGTTCGCCGCCGGCATGGTCCCCGCGTTCAGCGTCCCCCAAGGCGAGACGGCGATCCGCATCCCGACCGAAGTGCCGTGGTTCATGAGCTTCTGGGAGCCGCCGGGCCGCGACCGCATCACGCTCTTGCGTAGCGAGGCGGAGCGCTACGGCGCGCGCCGGCCGTGCCTCTGGTACCGCATCGCCGACCTCGAACGGTACGCGAGCATGCCGGAGCAGGCCGGCGTCGACGAGCAGCGCGCAAAAGGCGCCGACCGCGCCCTGTGCCCGCGCGTCTTCTTCTGAGCATACAAATGGTCCCGGTCCCGCTATAAATCCGCGGGAGCACAATGGCGCGCCCCGTGATCAGCTTGGTCCTCCCGATCTACAACGAGGAGGAGGTCATCCCGGAGCTTCACACGCAGCTCCAGGCCTTTCTCGAAAAGCTCCGCCTCGACGCCGAGGTCGTCTTCGTGAACGACGGCTCGAAGGACTTGTCCTTGCAGATGCTCCGCGGCGTCGCGGCGGCCGACCCGCGCTACCGCGTCCTGTCGTTCGCGCGCAACTTCGGCCACCAGACGGCGGTGACCGCCGGCCTCGACTACGCCCGCGGCGAGGCCGTCGTCGTCATGGACGCGGACCTGCAAGACCCGCCCGAGGTCGTCCTCGAGATGGTGCAGAAGTGGCGCGAGGGCTTCGACGTCGTCTACGGCCAGCGCCGCAAGCGCGAGGGCGAGACGGCGTTCAAGCTCTTCACGGCCAAGCTCTTCTATCGCCTCTTCGCGAAGATGATCCCGATCGAGGTGCCGCTCGACACCGGCGACTTCCGGCTGATGAGCCGCCGCGTCGTCATCGCGCTCCGCGCGCTCCGCGAGTCGCACCGCTTCGTGCGCGGCATGGTCTCGTGGATCGGCTTCAAGCAGACCGCCGTGCTCTACGATCGCCCGGGCCGCTTCGCCGGGGAGACGAAGTACCCGCTCCGTAAGATGCTGCGCTTCGCGGTGGACGGCATCACGTCGTTCTCCGTCCTCCCGCTGCGCCTCGCGACGTACTTGGGCTTCTTCATCAGCTTCGTGAGCGTGCTCGTCGCGCTCTGGGCGATGTTCGTGCACACCGTCTTGAACTCCACCGTGCCCGGGTGGACGGCGCAGGTCGTCATCACGTCGCTGCTCGCGAGCGTGCAGCTCGTCATGATCGGCATCCTCGGCGAGTACGTCGGGCGCATCTACGAGCAGGTGAAGCAGCGGCCGCTCTACGTCGTCGGCGAGCGCGTGAACCTCGGCGATCGCGACGACGACGCGCTCGACGCGGAGGCCTACGCGCCGCCGGCCGCTCTGGGAGCGGGCGGAGTGAGCGGAGCGGCCGGCGTGGGCGGCGCACGCGGGAGCGTCGCGCCGCCGATGGGGACGCTGATGGGGATGCCCATCAGCCAGCCGCCGCCCATGCCGCTGCAGACCGCGGCGATGCCGGCCCTGCCGAGCGTCCCGAAGGCGCCGCACGTGCCGTCGAAGACCGCGCCGATGACGGCGGTGAAGACGCCGCAATTGACCACGGCCGAGGTGCCGACGGTGCCGGCCACCTCTGCCGACGTGCCGGCGGCGCCGCGCCCGACCGCGGAGGTGCCGACGATGCGCAGCGACGGCGCGCCCGCGCCGCTCCCGCGCCCGGTGACACGCTCGTTCCCGCCGCCGCCCGCGAGCAGCGGACGGGCCAGCGCGCCGCCTTCGTCCAAGCCGCCGACGCCGCGGCCATCCGCCCCGCCGCCGCTGCCGCCGAAGAAAGATTGAGCGCCGCGCCGCGCCGCAAGAGGCGCGGAGGCGTAGGCTCAGGCAGGCTTCGTCTTGGCCAGCTTCGCGCTCATCTCGGCGCCCAGCGTGGCGCTGCGGTTCGTCGCGCACTCGACGGCGTCGATGAGCGTCTTTCGCAGCGCGCCCGACTCGAGCGTGTGAAGGCCGGCGATCGCCGTGCCGCCTGGGCTCGTCACCATGTCCTTGAGGCGCCCCGGGTGCTCGCCCGTTTCGAGGAGCAGCTTCGCCGAGCCGTAGACCGTCTGCGCCGCGAGCATCAGCGCGGTGTCGCGGTGCAAGCCCACCTTCACGCCGCCGTCGGCGAGCGCCTCGATGATCAGCATGACGTACGCCGGGCCGCTGCCGGAGAGGCCGGTCACCGCGTCGAGGAGCGACTCGTCGAGCACGACGACGCGCCCCACCGCCTCGAAGAGCGCGCGGGCGACCTCGAGGTCCGCCAGGCTGGCGTGCTCGCCGCCCGCGATCGCCGTCGCGCCCGCGAGCGCCGTCGCCGGGGTGTTCGGCATCGCGCGGACGACCTTCACGCCCGCGGGGAAGCGCGCCTCGAGCGCCGCGATGGGCACGCCCGCGGCGACGCTGATGACGAGCTGCCCCGGCCGCACCTCCGCGCCGATTTGCGCGAGCACCTTGTCGACGACCTGCGGCTTCACCGCGAGGACGATGACGTCGCTCTCCTTCACGAGCGCGTGGTTGTCCGTCGTCGTGCGGATGCCGTGCGTCTTGTGGAGCAGCTCGAGCCGTTCGGCCTTCGCGTCGCTCGCGAGGATGCGATCGGGCGCGCTCACCTTTGCGTGGAGCAGGCCCTTGATGAGCGCGCCGGCCATGTTGCCCGCGCCGAGAAATCCAAGCGTGCGGTCTTTCATCGCCATCACTTCATGTTGAAGGCGACGGGGAGCAGCACCTCGCTGATCCACTCGTCCACCAGCGCGCGCGCGCGGGTGCCGTCGTCGCCGAGGTCCTGCGCGATGCGATCGTGCCGCGCACGCAGGAGCGCGCGGCGCCCCATCGTCGGGTCCTCGTAGAGCCCGACGGCCCACGCGATGCCCATGACGCTGAGGCGCTCGCCCTCGGTCAAGTTGGGGTAGCGCTTGCCGAGCGTGATGGGCGCGCCGTGGCCGATTTGCGCGAGCGCCTCCTCGCGGTAGCGGCGCGGGAGCATCAGCATCCCCGCTTGCGCGGCGAGGTGAACGCCGGCGCCGGGCGTGCGGTCGGTGAGCATGAAGCGCGCGGCGTCGACGGTGGCGAGGCCCGTGAGGCGGCGCGCGTCGACGCGGTGGGTGGCCTCGGCGCGCAGGTGCTCGACGTCCTCGATGGGCAGCGAGATCTTGTTCGCGAAGGCGCGGACGAGCGCCTCCTCGCGCGGGTCGATCGCGTCCCACGCCGCGGCGTACCAGGCGCCGGACACCATCGCGCGGCCGACGGCCGCGTCGAGATCGCCGTACACCTCCAGATGGTCGGCGGTGACCGGCGCCTCGACGTAGAGCGGCTGCGCCTCGGACTCGGGCAGGCCGAGAGACGCGATGAGGCACGCGAGCGTGCGCGCTTCCTCGGCGTCGATGGGGCCGTCCGCCGCGAAGACCGCGCGCAGCAGCCGCACGGCGAGCGAGCCCAGGCGCTTGACGCGCACGACGTCCTTGTCGCTCGGCTTGTTCGAGAAGAGCGAGCGCAGCCCGCGCGCGCCGACCTCGAGCGTCACCTTTTCGCCGATCACCTCGTGCATCGGCATCCAGACCGGCGGCGCGACCGGCGCGAGGGCGCGCGCCATCTCGATGATCCAGCGATCGAAGTCTTCGGTCATCCGTGTGACGGGCCGCCCTTGCAGGACGTTCGTGTACGCGTCCGTCCGGCGCTTGCCGAGACCCTCGAGCGCGGCGCCCTGGCCGCGCGAGCCGGCGGCGAGCGCGAAGATGGCGTCCTCTGTCAGCGCGCCGACGAGGCGGCTCAAGGCCAGCGTGTAGGGATCGGTTCCGCTCGTCATCGCAATCATCGGCCGCACCGTACTTGCTGCAGCGTCCCCTGGAAATCCCCGCGGCCCGCAAGGCCGCATCGTGTAGGCAAGTGTGCGTAGTCCGCGGAAAATTTGGCCCAGGCTTCGGGCTTATCGAAGAGTCGCGGCGATGCCCCTCTCCTTCGCTTCACGCATGTCCGGCGTCTCGTGCGTCGCGCTCGGCCTCTTCGGCGCGCTCGTGTCGTTCGGAGGCGCGGCGCCGCTCGGGGGCTGCATCCATGCCGCCGGGGACTCGGGC
Source organism: Myxococcales bacterium (assembly GCA_043785185.1). Taxonomy (GTDB): domain Bacteria; phylum Myxococcota_A; class Polyangia; order Polyangiales; family Polyangiaceae; genus JANYHK01. The sequence continues at coordinate 119 of JAYVXL010000644.1, read as the reverse complement.
TCCGCCACCGGGGCGTCGCCGTCGGGCGACGGCGGCGGCTCCGGCCTCGTCGACGGCGGCGCCGCCGGGCCGACGGCCCAGGGCGCCGACTGCATCGTCGACCCGACGAGCGGCGTGCA
>JAYVXL010000643.1:0-4263 GCA_043785185.1 Myxococcales bacterium | reverse complement strand
CACCTTGGTCAAGTATGACGTTGGACGTCCGTCCTAGCCATTTTATTAGCGGGAGAAGGCCACTGCCGTGCTCGGCGATCGGCCGTGTAGGGCCCCGCCCGACGACGGCCACCGCAACTCATTGACCCGAGCGGCCTTGGCGACCAAACTCCCTGTTCAATGGACATCGACAAGGCCAAGACGGCCGGCAAAAAGTGGCTCATCCGTCTCGTCGTGGGCGGCCTCCTGCTCTTCGTCGTCGGCAGCTCGCTCTACACGTGCGCGGCGCTCAAGTATTCGTACTCGAAGGGCGAGCGCGTCGGCTTCGTGCAGAAGCTGTCGAAGAAGGGCTGGGTCTGCAAGACGAACGAGGGCGAGCTCTCGATGATCAGCATCGCCGGGGCGCCGTCCGAGAAGTTCCTCTTCACGGTGCCGGACGACAACGTCGCCAAGCTCATCGAGTCGCTCTCCGGGCACCGTCTCGAGCTGCAGTACGAGGAGCACCGCGGCATCCCGTCGGGCTGCTTCGGCGACACGCAGTACTACGTCGTCGGCGTGAAGAAGACGGACTGAGCCCTCTCGCGCGCCCCGCGCTCACCCCGTGAAAGGGCGCCGGAACGCGCGCTCGGCGTTCGCGGTCGTCGCCGCCGCGAGCGCGCCCACGTCGATGCCGCGGAGCTCGGCGACGCGCCGGGCCGTGTGCACGACGTACGACGGCTCGCACGGCTTTCCGCGCAGCGGCACGGGCGCGAGGTACGGGCTGTCGGTCTCCACGAGCACGCGCTCGAGCGGGGCCGCGGCGGCGACCTCGTGGACGCTCTTCGCCGTCTTGAACGTCACGATGCCGGAGAAGGACAGGTAAAACCCGAGATCGAGCGCGCGCGTCGCGAACGCCAGGTCCTCGCTGAAGCAGTGGATGATACCGCCGACGTCACGCGCGCCGCACGCGGCGAGGACGTCGAGCGTGTCGGCCGCGGCCTCGCGCGTGTGGACGACGATGGGCTTGCCGACCTCGCGCGCGAGCGCGATGAGCCGCTCGAACGTCGCGCGCTGCACGTCGCGCGGCGAGTGGTCGTAGTGGTAGTCGAGGCCGATCTCGCCGACGGCGACGACGTGCGGATCGCGCGCGAGCCGCGAGAGCTCGTCGTAGCTCGCGTCGTTCAAGCTCGTCGCGTCGTGCGGGTGGACGCCGACCGCGGCGCCGACGCGCCCGGGGAGCCGCGTCGCGAGCGCCACCGCGGCGCGCGCGGGCGCGAGATCGGCGCCGACGCCGACGACGACGAAGCCCGCCACGCCGACGGCACGCGCGCGCTCGAGCACGTCATCGGGCCCCGCGGGGAAGTACTGCGGGTCCAGGTGGCAGTGCGTGTCTATGAGGGCCACGACGGAGAAGGTATACACGACCGCGTGCGAACCGTCCCCACGAGGCGCGAGGCCTTCACGGTCTTCGCGCAAGACGCGGCGCCCGCGCTCCCGGTCGCCGCGCTCGTGGCGCAGGCGGCGCGCTTCTTCGGCGAACAGGTGACCGTCCATGCCCTCGGCGAGGCGCTGCCTGTCGGCGTCGTCGGCGCGCGCGTCGTCGTGGGCGAAGCGGCGCGCGCGTGCTTCGGGAGCTTGCGCGAGGACGCGGACCTCGAAGCCGCCCAGGCCGCGGAGGCGCGCGGCGGCTACACCGGGATGTCGCTGCTCGCGTCGCGCTGCCCGAGCGTCTGGCTCGTCGAGCTCGCGCCGGTCGGAGCCGCCGACGACGACGGCGCGCTCCTCGTCGCGGCGATCCTGGCGAGCGTCGTCCTCGGCCCCATCCTCAGCCCCGACGGCGCGGAGCTCTTCGGCGTCAAGACGGCGCGCGCGAAGCTCGGGCGCTGAGCTCCCGCGCCCGCGCGCGGCCGATCGCGACGAGCATCCCCGTGCGCGCCACCCAGTCGAGCGTCGAGCCCATCCACACGCCGGCGAGCCCGAGGCCCATCGTGATGGCGAAGAGCCACGTCGCCGCGACGCGGATCAAGAGCGCCCCGGTCGCGCTCACGCCGAGCACCGCGCGCGTCTGGCCGGCGCCGCGCAGCGCCTGCGCGAGCACGATCGACGCCGCCATGAACGGCTGCGCGACGAGCAGCCAGGGCACGATGGCCGACCCCTCCGCCACCACCTGCGGATCGTTCGAGAAGAGCGGCAGGATCACCGACCTTAGCGCCAGCGCAGCGAGCCCCGCGGACGTGAGGGACACGACCGCGTACTTTGCGGCCGTGCGCGCGGCGAGCATGGCCTCGCCCGGGCGTCCGGCGCCGAGCTTCTGCGCGACGAGCGACGCCGCCGCGATGGCGAAGCCGTCGGCGGAGAGGTAACAGATCGCCTCGACGCTCAACACGGCCTGATTGGCGGCCATCGCGAGATCGCCGAGGCGCCACACGATGGCGACGAAGCCCACGTACCCCACGTGGTAGAGGATCTTCTCGAGCACCGCGGGGACGCTGATCCGGGCGAGCCTGCGCGCCTCGGCCCGCCACGCTCCGGCGAGCCCCGGGTGCGCGCCCGCGGGCGACCTGAACGAGCCAGGCCGAGAGGGCGACGAGAGCGCCCATCCGGCGAGGAGCGCCTCGGTCGCGAACGTGACCGCGGTGCTGATGCCGGCGCCGCGGGTCCCCATCGCCGGCACGCCGAACGCCCCGAGGATGAGCACGCGGTTCAGTCCGAGGTGGAGGACGTTCGCGCCGACACCGATCGCGAGCGGCGTGCGCGTGTCCCCGCCGGCTTGGAGCGTGGCGATGAGCGTCATGCTCACGAACACGAGCGGCGTCGCCCCGAGCGTCCACGTCAGATAGTCGCCCGCCGCGCCGACGGCCGCCGGTGACGCCGCGGGCGCCGCGCGCGCGAGGACGGAGACGACGAGCGGCGACGCGAGCGCCACGAGCATCCCGCTGACGACGGACACCACGAGCGACACGCGCACCGCCCTCGTCGCGCGCTCCTGACGCCCCGCGCCCACGTGAAAGCCCACGCGCGCCACCGTGCCGACCTCGAACGCCCCGAAGACGCTCCAGATCGACCACTCCAGCGCCGCCGCGATCTGCATCGCCGCGAGCGACGTCGCCGCGTGGTGACCGAGCATCGCCCGGTCGACGACGACCACGAGCGTCTGCAAGAGCGAGTGCCCGATGGCCGGCAGCGCGAGGGCACGGACCTCGGCCGCGAGGCGATCCTGCGGCGCTCGGTCGACGAGCGCCGTGTCCTTCGCTGCGGCGCCCCTCAATCCGCCCCGTTCAGACGTTGAGATCCGCGAACCGCTTGCGAAGCAGCTCGCTCGCCGCGTCCGCCGCGCAGTTGGTGCAGTAGCCGAAGCGCGCGATCATGCGATCGATCGTCTCTTGCGCTTCCTTCTTGCGATCGTGGTCGAGGCCGCTCCCCTCCTCGCGGACGAGGACGACGATGTCCTTGGCGATCTTGGCGACCTGCCCGCGCTTGTCGGCGAAGATCGCCTCGCGCATGCGCCGCATGTACTGCGGGAAGACGACCTGCGCGTCGATCTTCTGCCCGGGGTGATCGAGCGACCACGCGGCGATGCCGCTGATCAGCTGCTTGCGCCACTCCGACGCCTCGGTCTTCGCCTCGGTGAGGCGCTCGACCTCGCGCATCATCTTCTCGTCCGGCTCCTCGTACTCGCCGGTCACCTTGTTGCGGATGCGCTCCTTCTTCACCCAGACGCTCACGTGCTGGATGTACCGGTCGAAGAGCTCGGCGTAGCGGTCGTCTTCGATGAGGCCCGTCGAGGCGTAGAGCTCCGTCTCCCACGCGAGCGCGAGCCGGCCGGAGAGCGCCTCGCGGAATTGCTTCACGTCGTGGTAGCCGCCGGCGATGGGATCCTGCTGGAGCCACTCGAACTCGCTGCGTTGCTGGCAGAGCGTCTCGATTTCCTCGAGCACGGCGAGCGGGTTCAGGCATTTGTATTTGATCGACTGTGCAGCATCGAGGAGCACGGCGCGCATTTGACGCGGGCTTGCTCCAACGCGCCCTTCGTAGATCGGATATGCGTCGCTCTCCGCGTAAATTTCGCTGATATTCGCGCGAAGGGTCTTCTGCGCGTCCGGCTCGAGACGCTCCGGTGCGCGGCCTGTCGCGTACAATTCGAGCTTCTCCAGCGCCGTCAGACCCGAGAGCGCGGCGCTGAGCGCGCGCGTGTACTTCTCGGCATTGGGTTTTCGCATGCGCGTCAAGACAGAAAACATCGCCGCCATCTCGGTCGCATGGGGCGAAACGTGACGGCGGACCTGCGGCGCGACGAGCGAGTCG
>JAYVXL010000642.1:0-4265 GCA_043785185.1 Myxococcales bacterium | reverse complement strand
TGATCTCGCCGCCCGGACCGTGCCACGCGGGGATCTGGTGCCCCCACCACAGTTGCCGCGACACGCACCAGTCCTGAATTTCGCCGAGGAAGTGGTCGTACGTCTTCACCCACTCTTCGGGGATGATCTGCGTGCGGCCGTCCTTCACGGCGGCCATCGCCGCCTCCGCCATGCCCTGCATCTTGCAGAACCACTGCGTCGAGATCATCGGCTCGACGACGTCGCCCGAGCGCTGGCACTTGGGGAGCGTGAGCTGGTGCGGTTTGCTCCCGCGCGCGAGGCCCTTCTCTTCGAGCGCCTTCTTCACCGCCGTGCGCGCGCGCTTGCGATCGAGGCCCTTGAACGGCCCGCCCTCGTCGTTGAGCGTGCCGTCCAGGTTGAAGATGTTGATCTCCTGGAGCTTGTGGCGCTTGCCCGTCGCAAAGTCGTTGAAGTCGTGCGCCGGCGTCACCTTCACCGCGCCGGTGCCGAACTTCATGTCGACGAGGATGCTGTCGGTGACGATCGGCACCTTGCGATCGTGGAACGGGTGCACGAGAAACTTCCCGTGCAAGGACGTGTAGCGCGGATCGTCCGGGTGCACGGCCACCGCCGTGTCGCCGAGCATCGTCTCCGGCCGCGTCGTCGCGACCACGATCTCGCGCTCGCCCTCGCCGTCGACCTTGTACGCGAACTCGAAGAGCTCGCCGTTGGCCCCCTCTTCGTTCTCGACCTCGAGATCGCTGAGCGCGGTGCGGCACGTGGTGCACCAGTTGATGAGGCGCGTCGCGCGGTACATGTTGCCGTCCTCGTAGAGGCGCACGAAGGCCTCCTTGACGGCGCGGCTCATGTCCGGGTCCATCGTGAACTTGGTGCGGCGCCAGTCGGGGGACGCGCCGAGCACGCGCTGCTGCACCGAGATGCGCCCGCCGCTCTCGGCCTTCCATTGCCACACGCGCTTCTCGAACTCGGCGCGGCCGAGATCGTGGCGCGTCTTGCCTTCGCGCTGCAGCTGGCGCTCGACGACCGTTTGGGTGGCGATGCCGGCGTGGTCGATGCCCGGTTGCCACAGCGTGTTGTAGCCGCGCATGCGGTAGAAGCGGACGAGCGCGTCCTCGAGCGTGCAGCGCTGCGCGTGGCCCATGTGCAGCGAGCCCGTGACGTTGGGCGGCGGCATCGGGATGACGTACGCCGGGCGCGCGTCGCTCGCGTCGTCCGAGGCCTCGAAGACGCCGTGCTTCTCCCAGAACGCGTACCAGCGCTCCTCGACTTCGCGCGGCTCGTAGGGCTTCGAGAGATCGGGCAAGCCTTCGCTGCTCATGGCCGCGGACTTACCACAACCCTCCCTACTTTTACTTTTCGGCGGTGAGGCGCGCGATCTCTTCCTTGATGAGCGCCTCGGCGATGACGGGGACGACCTCCCAGACGACACGCTCGACGACCTCGCGCGAGAGCGCGAGCACCGCCTCGGCTTGCGCCGGCGTGAGGCCGAGACCCTCGAGCTTGCCGGCGAGCGCGCCGTTGACGGCCGCGCCTGCGCCCGACATGCCTGCGCCACCTGCTGAAGGAGCGTGGAGAGCGGCGGGCGTCGCGGCGACGGTCGCCGGCGGGACGTTCGAGGGCGGCGTCGGCGTCAACCGGCGCGCGGGCTCGGCCTTCGGCTCGGGCTTGGCCTCGACGGGCAGCGGGGCGCGGGAGCTGTCGACGACCTTCAGGTCGCCCGTCCCCGGCTCGTGGCCGAACATCAGCGTCGCGGCGCGCTGGCGCGTGCCCGCGGCGGCGCCGCCGAGCGACGGCTGCGTGCTGCGCTGCTCGATCGGCGGGACGGCTCCTTTGGCGGCGACGCCGGACTTGCCGGCCGCGGCGGCGGGCTTGTCGGCGACGCCGTCTTTCATCCCGGCGGCCTTACGGACTTTGTCGATCGCCTGCTGCGTGTCGAACGGCTTGTCCATGAAGTCGTCGGCCCCCGCGTCCTTGCCCTTGGCGGGGTCGTACGCGTTGTGGCGGCTGGACATCAGGATGATGGTGGTGCTGGGGGCGCGCTTGCGGACTTCCTTGGCGAGCGCGTAGCCGTCCTCACCGCCGAGCGCGGTGTCGATGACGCACACGGCCGGATCTTCCCCGAGCTTTGCGAGCGCGTCTTTGTGCCCTTCGGCCGTGATGACGTTAAAGTCCTCACCGTTGAAGGTGATCTCGAGCACCTTGCGCATCGTCACGCTGTCATCGACTGCGAGCAGAGTCTTGGCCACGATTCAGGCTCCTCTAGGACACTTCGAAAAGATGCGACAAGTCCCGAATTTCTCGACGATTGTGCGGAGTTTGCGCCCCCGAAGTCAAGCACGGGTTTGCGCCGCGCGAAATTCATTCGAAACCGGCCTCGGGCCGTTCTTTTGTAGCCGTTTCGTGCGAAGGGTCGGGACGTGACCGAAAAAATCGTCTCGCCCGAGCTCGGGCGCAGCCCGCTCGACGCCGTCGTGCGCGCACTCTACGCCGTGAGCTGGGGAGAGGCGCGCCGGTGGATCGAGCGCGGCAAGATCACCGTCGACGGCGAGGCGTGGACGGATGGCCGCCGCAAGGTCGCGGCCGGCGCGCGCCTCGTCCTCACCATGAACGCCCCCAAGCCGCGCCCGGCGACGGACCTGCCGGCGGACGCCATCGTGCACCTCGACGCGCACGTCGTCATCGTGCACAAGCCGAGCGGCATCAGCACGGTCCCGTACGACGAATCGGAGACGGGGACGCTCGACGAGCGCGTGCGCGCCGCCCTGGCGCGGATGGATAAGCGGAGCGACCGCCACGCGCGCCCCACCTTGGGTGTCGTGCACCGCATCGACAAGGAGACGAGCGGCCTCGTCGTGTTCACGCGGAGCTGGGTCGCGAAGAAGTCCCTCGCGGCGCAGTTCCGCGAGCACACCGTCCACCGGCGCTACGTCGCGATCGCCAACGGCGACGTGAAGGCGCGCACGATCCGCTCGCATATCGTCCCCAATCGCGGTGACGGCCTGCGCGGCTCGCGGCCGCGCGACGACGAGGGCCAGCTCGCGATCACGCACGTCGACGTCGTCGAGAAGCTGAACGGCGCGACGCTCGTGGGTTGTCGCCTCGAGACGGGGCGCACGCACCAGATCCGCGTCCACCTCTCCGAAGGCGGCAACCCCATCGTCGGGGAGCGCGTGTACGTGCGTGGGTGGTCGGGCACGCCGATCCCGGCGCCGCGCCTGATGCTGCACGCGCGCGAGCTCGGGTTCGTGCACCCGGGCACCGAGACCGAGATGCGGTGGACCGCCGAGCCGCCGAAGGATTTCGAGGAGACGCTCGCGCGCCTGCGAGCGCCGTGACAGCGCGCGCCGCCTCTGGTTATTCTCGCGCGATGAAACATCCGACGGGCGGTGCGATCGCGGCGGCCATGACCCTCGCGTGCGTGGTTCTCACGGCGGGCTGCTCGAAGGACGAGGGCAAGAGCGGGACGGCCGCGAGCGCCAGCGCTCCCGTGGCGTCGACACCGCCGCCCCCCTCCGCCGCGCCGCCTGCGGCCGCGCCGACCGCGAGCGCGGCGCCTGCGGTCGACTGCGCGGCCGTGGCCAAGGGGACCTTGGGCGACGGCACCTTCGCCAAGCCGTGCAACGCGAAAGGCGCCGCGCGCCAGATGGAAGTCTCCTGGAACGGCAAGTCCGACGACAAGGGCCCGTTCTTCCGCGTCGCCAGCAAGGCGACCTCGACGATCCTCTACGGGCGCATGGCCGTCTACTTCTACGACAAGGCGGGCAAGCCCGTCCTCGCAAAGGACAAGCCGTTCCACACGTGCGGCGGCAACATGTTCCAAGGCGCGATGAAGGCCGGCGAGAAGGCGGTGATCCAATTCTCGTGCGTCCGCAAGGAGGACGTTCCCGCGGGCGCGACCGCCATCGAAGCGGAGATGAGCGTGGTCGGCTACACCGACGACGAGAAGAAGGTGTCCTGGTACTGGGGCAATCCGGACTTGACGCCGGACGGCCGCAAGAAGGGCGGCGTCAAGTAGCGGCGAGCTGGTTCTCGTCTCCGATGGCGCGCCGCAGCGGCCGATACAGCGCGATCATGAGCACGCCCGTCGCGAGGGAGATGACGGCGAGGAGCAGGAAAAATCCGCTGCTCGACATGCGGTTGGCGAACGTCGCGAGGTACCCCGACGCGTAGTTGCCGAAGAAGCTCGAGAGGAACCACATCCCCATCATCATCGACACGATCTTCGGCGGGGAGATCTTGGTGACGAGCGAGAGGCCGACGGGGGAGAGGTAGATCTCGCCGAG
>JAYVXL010000641.1:0-4269 GCA_043785185.1 Myxococcales bacterium | reverse complement strand
GCAGCAGGAGCAGCAGCGCACGGCGTGGACGCCCTGGTGACCTGGCTCGCCCGCGGGCTTCGCCGGTAGGGGTTCCATTTCATCCTGGCCGGCGTAGGATTCAAGTGGAGGCGTGACGGCATTCTCACCACCCGGCGCGAGCAAGCGACGATGCAGACCAAGAACGATCCGGGAGTGAAGCCGTCGGATTCGCTGCCGCCGTGGCCGTCGGAGCCGCCAGCGACCGCAGGGCCCGCTGGGCGTGACGGCAGCGAGGCCGGTGATGCGGGCGACGCCGGCGGCGCGAGCGACCCTCGCAGCGGCCTCATCAAGGTGCCGGAGCAAATGGCGGAGCCGGCCGGGGCAGGGCTCGTCGAACGCGTCGCGACGCTCGAGCAAGAGCGCGCGGATCTCGCGCGCGCCGAGAAGGCGCTCCGCGAGTCGTCGCTCGTCCAGATCCGCCGGCTGGCCGCGCTCGAGCGCGAGGCCGAGACCACCAAGAGCGCGCTCGCCGCGGCCGTCGCCGAGCGGGAAGCGCTGCGCGCGCGCAACGAGGCGCTCGAGGACGAGAGCCTGGCGCTGCGCGAAGCGGTCGCCGCCGCCGAGGCCGGCATGCGGGACGCGTCGGCCGCGCTGGCCGACGTGACGCGGGCCCTCGAGGTCGCCGCCGCGGTCGCGAAGCGCTAGCCTTCCCGCGTGCCCGCCGCAAACGCTCGCCAGACCAAGACGGTCGCGCGCCGCGTCCTCGCCTCGTTCGGCGTCACGCTCCTCGCGTTCGCGGTGACCGTCGGTTGGAGCATCGCGCTCGAGCGCCGCGCCGCCGAGGACAACGAGGAGCTCGCGAAGGGCTTCGTACCGGTCGCGCTCAAGCTCGCGCAGCTGCGCGCGACGCAGGCCACCTTCGCTACGCTGGTCGACGGCATCCCCGACGAGAAGGACCCGCTGTCGACGCGCCTGCTCCTCGAGACGCTCGCGAGCACGCGTCGGGTGAAGTTCGGCGAGACGCGCGCGGCGATGACCCAGGGGCTACACGACCTCGGCAGCGCCGAGACGCGCCAGCTCGCGCTCGTCCTCACCGGCGAGCTCGACGCGATCGACCTGACGCTCGCCGCGGACAAGCAGGGCTTCGAGCGCCTCTTCGTCGCCATCGACAAAGCCGACCGCGACGGCGTGCAGCGGCTGCTCGTGACGCTCGGCGCGAGCGAGCACGACGCGGACAAGAAGATCCGCGCGCTCTCCGATCACGTCGCCACGTCGATGGACCAGCTGAGCGAGGCGGCGCGCGAGCGGCAGCGGCGCAGCGTCCTGGCGCTCGCGCTCCTCGCGGTGCTCACGCTCGGCGTCGGCGTCGGCGTCTCGCTCCACGTTCGGCGACTCTTGGCGCCGCTCGCGCGCGTCACGGCGCGCGCGCAGGCCGTCGGGCGCGGCGATCTGACCGCGCAGGCGGTCGCGGCGACCGACGACGAGATCGGCGAGCTCGCGGTCGCGTTCGAGAAGATGGTCGCCGCCGTCGGGCAGGCGCAGAGCCGCGCGCTCTCCAACGAGCGGCTCGCGGCCATCGGCAAGATGGCCGCGCACGTCACCCACGAGATTCGCAACCCGCTGTCGTCGATCGGTCTCAACATCGAGCTGCTCGAGGAGGAGCTCGCGCAGGGCGATGTCCCCGCCGAGTCGCGCGCGCTGCTCAAGGCGATCACGCGCGAGGTGGAGCGGCTCGGGCACTTGTCGGAGGAGTACCTCCGCGTCGCGCGCCTCCCGCAGCCGCGCATGGAGGCCGACGACGTCGCGGCGCTGGCAAAGGATCTCGAGTCGTTCGTGCGCCCCGAGATGGAGCGCGCGGGCTGCGCGCTCCACCTCGACGTGCAGGCCGACCTGCCGCCGGCCCTGTTCGACGAGGCGCAGATCCGCCAGGCGCTGCTCAACCTGCTTCGCAACGCGCGCGAGGCGATGAGCGACGGCGGGACGATCGACCTCCGCGTGCACGCCGAGGGGATGAGCGTCGTCGTGCGCGTCGAAGACCGCGGCGGCGGCATCTCCGACGAGATCCGCGCGCGCGTCTTCGATCCGTTCTTCTCGACGAAGGGCGAGGGCACGGGCCTCGGCCTGGCGATCACGCGTCAGATCGTCGAGGCGCACGGCGGGACGATCGCGTGCGAGGCGCGAGGCGGCGGCGGCACGGTGTTCTCGGTGTCCTTGCCGATCGCGCCGTCGCGCCTCTCGCTACCGAAGACGCCGGCGTCGGCCAAGGCGCCGCCTGTGGTAAGAAGGCCCAATGCCGCGACCTGACGCCCGTGCCTTCGACGCCCTCCGCCCCGTCGAGATGACGCTGGGCTTCCATCGCATGTCGGAGGGCTCCGTCCTCTACCGCGCGGGCAACACCGTCGTCTTGTGCACGGCGTCGGTCGACGCGAAGGTGCCGCCGTTCCTCGAGGGCAAGGGCAAGGGCTGGGTCACCGCCGAATACCAGATGCACCCGCGGTCGAACCCCGATCGCCGCGAGTCGCGCGACGGGCGCGGCAAGGCGCCGAGCGGGCGGACGCAGGAGATCCAGCGCCTCGTCGGCCGCTCGCTGCGCGCGGCCGTCGACCTCGTGGCCTTGGGCGAGCGGCAGATCTCGATCGACTGCGACGTGCTCGAGGCCGACGGCGGCACGCGCACCGCGTCGGTGACCGGCGGCTTCGTCGCGCTCGCGCTCGCGCTCGCGAAACTGAAGGAAAAGGGCGTGCTCACGAGGCCCGTCCTGCGCGAGCCCATCGCCGCCATCAGCTGCGGCATCCTCGCGGGCGAGGAGCTCGCGCTCGACCTCGTCTACAAAGAGGACTCGAAGGCCGAGGTCGACCTGAACGTGGTGGCGACGGCGAGCGGCAAGATCATCGAGATCCAGGGCACCGCCGAGGGCGCGCCGGTGCCGCGCGCGCAGATCGACAAGATGGTCGACCTGTCGCTCGCCGGCATCGCCGCCCTGTGCAAGCGTCAGGAGGCCGCGCTCGCCAGCGCCGGCGTCGAGCTCGCGCAGCTGCGCATGCCGAGCTGAGGATGGTAGCCTCGCCCACGTGAACCACTCGATCGTCGTGGCCACGACCAACCGGGGGAAGCTCGACGAGCTGCGCGCGCTCCTCGCCGGTCTCCCGCTCACGATCCACGCGCTGGACGACGTGCTGAGCAAGCCGATCACGGTCGTCGAGGACGGCAAGACCTTCGCGGAGAACGCCGTGAAGAAGGCGCAAGCCATCGCTGCCGCGACGATGATGCTCACGCTCGCCGACGACTCGGGGCTCGAGGTCGACGCGCTCGGGGGCGCGCCCGGCGTGCGCTCGGCGCGCTACGCGCATGACCGCGCGACCGACGCCGAGAACAACGCGCACCTGCTCGCGTCGCTCGGCGCGCTCGAGCACACGGGGCCCGACGACGGTGCGATCGCCGCGCGGTTTCGCTGCGTCCTCGCGCTCGTCGACCCGTTCACCGAGGGCGGCGCGGTGCGCACGCTCGAGGGCGTGTGCGAGGGGGCCATCACGCGCAAGCCGCGCGGCTCCGGCGGGTTCGGCTACGACCCGCTCTTCCTCGTCGAGGGCACCGACCTGACGATGGCCGAGCTGCCCGTCGACGAGAAGAACCGCATCAGCCACCGCGCGCGCGCCGCCCGGGCCCTGCGCCCCGTGCTCCAAGCCGTCGTGCTCGCGCGCGAGGCCGCCATCACCCGCGTCGCGCGCGGCTAGCAGGCGCGCGCTACTTGCCGAAAATATCGAAGTGCGCGCCGCAGTGCAGGCCGACGATGATGTAGCCGCGCTGGTTCCCGATCTGTTTTCCGTCGTGGTAAATCGGGCTCGTGATGCCGTCGCCGGCGCCAGCGGCCGAGAACTTCACGTTGCCGGACGTGTCGCTCATCGCCCCGCCCGAGAGCGTCGCCATGGGAGAGATGACGAAGAGCGTCGAGATGCGGACCTCCGCCCCGAGGCCGAGGCGGAAGATCTCGAGCGACTGCATCTTGTAGGTCTGCCCGCCGCCGTTCACCGTCACCGTGCGCTGGCCGATGGATAGGTCCGTGAGAAAGCCGGCGCTGTCGACGTCGCCCGCCGTGTAGCGGAAGCCGACGCCGAGCAGATCGGTCGACGACGTCGCGTCGCTCCCCTCGAACCTGTGTCCCTGCCCCATGAACCCGTGCTCGAGGAACACGTACGGCAAGTAGCGCTTGCCGAGGCGCGCGCCGACGTCGAGGCCTACCGAGAGGCCGTTCTTCGCGAAGTTGCCGGTCGTCTCGCCGTCGAGGGCTTCGTTCGTGTAGAAGTTGCC
>JAYVXL010000640.1:0-4272 GCA_043785185.1 Myxococcales bacterium | reverse complement strand
CGGCGTGCAACGGCGCGTGCGTGAACGAGCAGAGCGACAACGCGAACTGCGGCGGCTGCGGCGTCGCGTGCCTCGGCGGCACGACGTGCCAGGGCGGCACGTGCGCGTGCAACAACGGCGGCGTTCGCTGCAGCGGCGCGTGCACCGACACCACGACCGACCCGCTCAACTGCGGCGGCTGCGGCGTCGCGTGCGGTCCCGGCAGAGTCTGCGCGGGCAGCAAGTGCTTCGCGGTGTGCCCGCCAGGCCTGACGAACTGCGGGAACGCGTGCGTCGACCTCTCGAAGGACCCGTTCGACTGCGGCCAGTGCGGCCTCGCGTGCGCCGCCGGCCAGAGCTGCAGCGGAGGTTTGTGCGCGTGTCCGAGCGGTCAGACGACGTGCGGCGGCAAGTGCGTCGACGAGCAGACCGACCCGAACAACTGCGGCGCGTGCGGCAAGGCGTGCGCGGCGGGGACCGTCTGCTCCGGCGGCGTGTGCTCGGGCACGTGCGGCGGTGGGCTCGCGCTCTGCGGCGGCGCCTGCGTGAACGAGCAGACCGACAGCGCGAACTGCGGCGGCTGCGGCCTGCGCTGCGGGGTCGGCACGACGTGCCAGGGCGGCGCGTGCTCTTGCTACAACGGCGGCGTCCGGTGCCGCGGCGTCTGCACCGACACGCAGGGCGACCCGAGGAACTGCGGCGCGTGCGGCGTCGCGTGCGGGGCCGGTCAGGTGTGCTCGCTCGGCGCGTGCACGACGTCGTGCGCGACCGGCCTCAGCAACTGCAGCGGAGCGTGCGTGGACTTGACGTCGGATCCGTCCGACTGCGGCGCGTGCGGCAACGTCTGCAGCACCGGCGCGAGCTGCACGGCCAGTAAATGTGTGTGCGGCGGCGGCCTCGCCACCTGCAACGGCATCTGCACCGACCTGCAGACGAACCCGCGGAGCTGCGGCGCGTGCGGCAACAACTGCGGACCGGGCACGTCCTGCGTCGCCGGCGTCTGCCGGGCCGGCTGCCCGCCCGGCCTCTCGCTGTGCAACGGCCGGTGCGTGAACCTGCAGACGGACAACTTCGCCTGCGGCCGCTGCAACAACGCCTGCCCGGTGACGGGCACCTGCACCGCTGGCACGTGCGTCTGCCCGCCAGGCGAGACCGCGTGCGTCAGCGGCTTCGGACGCGGCGTCTGCGCGGACCTGCAGTCGAACGCGAACAACTGCGGCGCGTGCGGAAACCGGTGCACCGGCGGCGACGCCTGCAGCACGGGCACCTGCCAGCCGAACTGCGGAGTCGGCCTCGCCCGCTGCGGCAACTCGTGCGTCGACCTGCAAACGAGCAAGACCAACTGCGGCTTCTGCGCGCAGATCTGCGGCGGTAACCTCGTCTGCAGCGGCGGCCAGTGCGCGTGCCCGGCCGGCTTCACCGACTGCGGCGGCGTCTGCGTGGACCTGAGGTCGAACGGGCAGAATTGCGGCACCTGCGGCACCGCGTGCCCCGGCAACACCGTCTGCGTGAGCGGCATCTGCAAGTAAGGCGCGCGCGCCGCGCTCGGACTACTTGCAGCCGAGCGCCTTCGTGCGGTCCTTCGCGGCGGCGGCGGTGACGCTGCGCGGCTTCGCCTCGCCCCACCGGGAGAGGACGACCGCGTACGCGGCGCACGCGCCGGGCTTGTCGCCAGCGGCCTCGCGTGACAGCCCGTAGTAGTAGTGCGCGCGCGTGTGCGGCGACGGGTAGTCGAGCGCGCCGCAATGCGCCGTCGCGCGCGCGAGGAAGAACTTCGCCCCCTCGGCGTCGCCGGTGAGCGCGTACACCTTCCCGAGGGCCGTCTCGCGCCCCACGCTGCGCCGCGTCGGCGGCGGCATCGGCAGATACACCGGCAAGAGGGCGAGCGCGGCGGCGGCCTCCTCGCGTGTCTGGACGAAGTCCGCGTACCCGTCGATCCACGGGAACGCGCGCTCGCGGGCCTGCCCCTGCTTGCCCGCCTCCGTCGATTTGATCTCGGCGTCGCGCTGCCTCAGCCAGTCGGCGCGCCGAGCTTCGAACGTCGCGAGGTCCAGCTTCCCCGCGCGAAAAAGCACGTTCTGGAAGTAGAGCGGGTTGGTGAAACCGATCCACAGCTCCTGGCGGTTCAGGAAGTTGGTGGCGACGCCCGCGGCTTCGTCCATGCGGCCCGACTCGACGTAGATGTCGGCGAGGAGCGCGGCGACGTTGAAGTGATCGGCGCGATCCGACTTGCCCTCGACGAGGCGCTCCTTCTCGCGCGCGAAGCGCTCGGCTTGGACGAAGTCGCCGCTCAAGTTCGCGAGGCTCGCCTTGTAGAAGAGGTCGCGCTCTGCGCGCTCGGGGTCCGGGAGCTTCGTCACGTACTGCTGGAGCGCCTCGCGCACCGTCGCCTCCGGGCGACCGCGCGAGTAGAGCGCCTCGGCGAGGTAGTAGTAGGCTATCGCCGAGTCCGGCTCCTTGGCGATGGCCGCGCGCGTCTCGGCCTCCATCTTCTCGCACTCCCCCTCGCGGCGGTACACGCGCGCGCGCTCGTGGAGGCAGATCGTCGCCTGCGACGCCATGCGCAGGCAGTCGTCGTACGACGCGAGCGCGGCGGTCACGTCGCCCTGCAGGTACTTCACGCTGCCGCGCGACCACCACGCGAGCGCGAAGTGCGGATCGAGCTTCGCCGCGCGCTGGTACGCCTCGGCGGCGCCCTCGAAGTTGTTGCGCTGCTGGCGCGCGTAGCCGAGGTAGTAGAGGAGCTCGGCGTCGCCGGCGAAGCGCGCGGAGGCGAGGACGAGGCGGCGCTCCCACTCACCGAGATCGGGCGGCTCGCGGACGTACGGGTCGGCGGCCTCGAGGAGCGCGGCGTCCTTGGGGTCGAGGCTCGCGCGGTGCTCGTACGCGCGGCGGTAGTGCTCTCGCGCGGCCGGCGCATCGACGTCGAACGTGCCGAGGCAAAGGCGAAGGTGGGCCGCGGCGAGCGTCGGATCGGCGGCGACGGCGTCGCGGAAATGGCGATTGGACGCGGAGACCGAGCCGTCCCACATGGACTGCACGCCCTCTTCGTACGCGAGCGTGGCGGCGGGGCTCGCGGAGACCGGCGGCTTCTTGGGCGGCGGCACGACCGGGACTCGGTTGCGAACGCTCTGGTAGAGCGCGACGGCGCCGACGACCGCGAGCGCGGTGATGCCGGCGCGCATCCACAGCGGCCGGCGACCCAAGGGCGCGCGCCGCGAACCGGTATTCGGCGGCGACGACGCGGCGAGCCCGCGGCGCGTCGTGCGGGCGTCGCCCGACTCCGGCTCCTTGGCGTGCACGTCGAGGCGCGACGGCGCCATCGCCGGCAGCGATGCGCGACCGAGCGGCTCGAGCTCCACCAGGATGTCGTCCATGGACGCGAAGCGCTCGGCCGGGGCGCGGCGGAGCGTCTTGTGGATCACCTTCTCGACGAGCGTGGGCACCGGCACGTCCGAGACCGAGCCGAGCGCGTCCGGCGGCTCGCTCAGGATGGTCGCGACCATCGCCAACGAGTCGGCCTGGTCCTTCCACGGCCGCCGCCCGCTCAGCAGCTCGTACGCGAGCACGCCCCACGCGAACTGGTCGCTCCGGCCGTCGACCTGCGCGCCGCGCATCTGCTCGGGCGACATGTAGACGGGCGTCCCGATGACGACGCCCTTGCCGGTAATCGTCGGGAACTCCTGCTGCCCTTGCGTCGGGCCGGTCACGTCGAGCTCCCCGTACGCGCGCCGCGCGACGCCGAAGTCGAGGACCTTGACGACGCCGTCCTCGCGCAGCATCACGTTCTCGGGCTTGATGTCGCGGTGGACGATGCCGCCGCGGTGCGCCGCCGAGAGCGCGCGCGCCACGTCGAGCAGCCAGCGCAGGCGCTGCTCGAACGGCACGTCCGCGCGGCCGACGTAGCTGCGGAGCGTGCGCCCGTTGACGAGCTCCATCGCGATGTACGGCACGCCGTCGTGCTCGCCGACGTCGTAGATGGCGACGCTGTTGGCGTGCTCGAGCACCGCGGCGGCGCGCGCCTCGCGAATCAATCGCGCGACGCCCTCGGAGCGGAGGTCGGGGCTCGCCTCGGCGACGACGCTCAGGATCTTCAACGCGACGCGGCGGCGGAGGCGGCTGTCGTGGGCGCGATAGACCCGCCCCATCCCCCCTTCGCCGAGCAAGGCCTCGATCGTGTAGCGATCGAAGGTGTCACCCGGCTCGAGCATCGCCCTCGATGGTACTCCAGAGGCCAGGACCTTCCTACGGCACCCGAGCCCGCCAAAACGTGCTAGTTTGCCCGCGTTCGGG